>NZ_KE384594.1:13131-27496 GCF_000426905.1 Dolichospermum circinale AWQC131C | reverse complement strand
TCTTGTGGTGCGGGCATCTTGCCCGCTAGATATGTACCTCATAACACCGGGAAGTGCTGTATATCTTGATTATCTTGATTTTCAGCCTCCCTAAAATTAACTTAATTCCAATAAACCTTGATAACCTGTAACAATTCTATTACCATCTTTGAGAATGTGAACCTCAATTTGATCACTAGCCCAAGTGATTTTATCTGCAAATTCTGGGTTAAAAATATTCACATTTTGATTACTAGAAGAAACCGGAGAATCAGGAGAATTAATTGCTAGAGATTTTACAAAAGGACCGTCAATCAAAATATCTAATTCTGCTAATAATTCTTTTGCACCTGGAGGGGCAGAATTAGATTGTAATTGCTGGAGTGTAAAACCAGTAAAAGACATAATATTTAAACCCGCTGCTTTTAACTTTTTGGCTAAAATTGTTAATGCCGGCGCCTGCCAAAATGGTTCACCCCCAGAAAAAGTTACACCCGTATTCCGCGGATGTTTGAGAATACTTGCTGCTAAGGTATCAATAGCCACTAAATCATTAATCTCAAATGCCCAGGAGTCAGGATTAAAACAACCGGAACACTCACGGTTACAGCCTTGTACCCAGACAACAGCCCGACAACCTGGTCCATTAACCTCCGATTGGTCAACATAACCCATAATATTAAGATAGCCGGGGGGAATATCCGCGAGTCCTAGAGATGGGTTCATGGGCTTGGTTTCCATCTTTTGTCAACTCCTTTTCAACTTTTCCTATTACTTGCTAATATAGCGAGACTCTCCAAAACTGTGGAGAAAAAAAATCAAAAGAAAATATCAGCTTTTCTCACTTTTCGCTTCCCTAGAAGGTTATTCTCCTTCGTGGCCACCTATTCTTTGTTTTATTAAATACATTTGTGTATCAATAGTATTAAATGCTACTTATTTTTCTTCCCTACTTGCTAAAAAACTGATTCAAAAAAAATTTTCTCAAACCACTTGACAATTAGAAAAAGAACAGGCATAATAGTTGAAGTGCAGGTCAAGGGACTGTAGTTCAATTGGTTAGAGCACCGCCCTGTCACGGCGGAAGTTGCGGGTTCGAGCCCCGTCAGTCCCGTTCAATCTAAATCTACCAACTATATTGGTAGGAGATGTAAGTCACACCATTTTTCAGGCAGATGTAACAAAAACATAATCTATGGTGGAATGGCTGGACACTTACTTTGATTTTACTCTGATTTTAGATGAACGAGAATCCACTTCGTTGTCTGGAGTTGAGCTAGTTGAATCAATCGTGAGCAAGATGCCCGACTTCTTTGTTTAATCCTGTGAGTAAATTATGATTTATGGTTTCTGTGTAGAAGTCGGACATCTGAATGCTACCATGGTGTGTTGAATACTGACTAATTATCGGCTAATTGCATTCAGATCCCAAGTATATAAACCAATTTGGTTGGGAACTCTCACAAATCGGCCTGTACGATGTCCCCTAGATAGTTCATTGAGAACCTTATTTTTCACCTCTCTGACTTCCTCTGCATCCAGATTTCCATAAATGCCATTGAGTATTTCATTGACATTGAAAATTCGCCCCGCATTTTTTTTTAGAAATAGTGTGAGAGCATCAATTAAAAATTGACCATCAAATTGAGCCAACATCGGTACTACTTTCGTCTGGGGTTTGGCAAGGTTTTTGTTGGTTTTCGTAGATTTAATGCTCCTAGATATTCCCTTAGCATAAATCGGACCTAGTGAATTTAAATCTAGGGTATAACAACCAGGTTCATTAGGAATACCTGACCAATAACCACTTTCCCTTCCTTGAGTTAGAGATGATTGAACTCTACCTTTAACCACCTTGAAAATAGTAGACTCTAAATCACCATAAAGCGATCGCACAATAAAATCTATGTGACACACAGTTCCCACATATTCTCGCATCAGCTTTTTCAGTGCTTCCATGCGAGTCATATTTCCATAGTGAGGAAGCATAGGAACTTCTTCACCTTTCCCAACATACTGACGACGCTCAAAAGAAAAATTATCCGAGTCCTTGACTTGTCCAAGGGAATGATCTGTTTTTAAAGAGTCTAAAGAAATTTCCGACTCTAGAGACTCCAAGCATTCGACATCAGAAGTCTGATGAGAAGAAAGCAATAACAGTGAATCATCTTTAATAGACTCAATTGGTTGATTGCCATTATTATAGGACCAAGCAGATAACAAAGATTCTACATGATCTAATTGCGATCGCGCCTCCATAAAAAGACGTTGGTACTTTTGTACAAGACTCTGATAGTAATCTCGTAATTCCAACAATGGCGTAATAAATACATCCGGTGGTTGTAATTGTCCTGGGGAATTCATAGCAATTCACTCACTCTAAATTTATATCGCTGCTGTAAGACATGGGGCGCGGTTTACTCGGTTCAGATATCTGAACTGATTTTTTCGGAGGTTGGGGGGGACGACAACTTTCACAATATAAAGGACGTGTTCCGAAAGTTTCCCTCTTTGTAGCCTGATTACATTCTTTACAAACAAAGTTAAAAACTCGTGTATGAATCACTCTTTTGTGCGCTCTGACAGTATACTCTCTAACATCAACTACTTTTGTTGCCATAATTAGTAATTACCAATCCAAATCCTCTTTATAAAGCTATTCAAGCAAATAAAACTGTATCAGTGTATGTTTTTATAGAAGTTTGCCAAAAAATTAGTCAATCCTATCCAAACAGGAACACAAACTACAATTTCTGATATATTAACAGCGAGCGAGATATATTTACTCATCTTGCACCTAATAATATAAAAAACAATATAAAAAATAATCTAGTATCAACTGGTTGTATTCATTCATAACTAGTAGATGCAAGAGTGCTTTGTAGCATCTATCCTAAGAATTAGTTATAGAATTAAAAGCATACTTTCAGACATACTTTAAAAAAATATCTCCGATCATCCCTACAAAAAAATTGAAGGATGAAAGGATTCTAGAATCCTTTCACCCTTCCTAATTTAACCTACCTTGAGGCAATTAACCAAGACGAACTTTTACAGCCTTTTGTCGTTCTGATTCGGCCTTAGGAATGGTAAGACGGAGAATACCATCCTTGTATTCCGCTCCCACTCTTTCATTGTCTACGACAGCAGGTAAAGCGATTACCCGTTTGAACTTGCCATAACGAAATTCTGAGCGAGTCATACCACCTTCTTCCGTTGTAGTTTCTGACTTACGCTCACCGCTAATAGAAACCGATTCAGGAGCGACCTCAACATTAAGATCCTTCGGGTCAACACCTGGTATTTCTATTTTCAACCTCAAATCGCCATCAGTTTCGGCAATCTCAGCCGCAGGAATGAAAGTTAATCCTGTCCTTTCACCACCGTCTGTTGGCAATAATTGTTCAAACAAGCGATTCATTTGCCGCTGGAGAGCGCCCATTTCAGGGAATGGGTCCCAGCGTTCCATTTCTCGTAACGGATCCCAACGTACAAGTGTCATAGCTATCTCCTTAAAACTCACTATTTGACTTCTTGACTTGGCGAGACTGAATTTAAGCTCTTGACTTGGTAAACAATAATATTACTGGCAAAACTTCTAACCTTTAACTTCCAAAAAGCCTAAGCTTTAGCCTCCCAACTAAATAGTAACACTGGAAAATAAATTGATTACAGTTCGGTTTTATAGATATTGTTATCGTAATTACCGTACTATTTAAATAGTAACTCTAAATTCGGGATCTAAAAAATAAATATAGGAATTTTCGCTATTTTTTTGGACAAAAATATCTTAGATATACGACTGTAAACATTGAATCACACTTTTAAGTAAAGTAGTTTTAGCTGTATTGATAAAAAAGTGATCACCGTCCATCATTTGTAATGAAAAATCAGCAGTAGTTTGTTCTTGCCATGCTGCCAGGGAATTATAACTAACTTCTCGGTCTTGTAAACCGCCAAAGGTATCAATAGGACAATCTAAAGCTGGTTGAGGATCGTAAATATAGGATTCTATCAGGGCAAAATCAGCGCGAATAATAGGCATAAAAAGCTGCATGAGTTCGGCATTTTCTAGCACTTCCTTGGGAGTCCCATTTAAGCGATATATTTCCGCTAAAAAATCCGCATCTGATAATTGAGAAATCAATGGTTTTTTCAATGGTAATTGCGGAGCATGACGGGCAGCAACAAAAAGATGTAAAGGTTGAAAATTATATTCAGAACGTAGTAACCTGATTAACTCAAAACTAATTAATGCACCCATACTGTAACCGAAAAAAGCATAAGGTTTATCTAAATAGGGGATGATATTGGTGGCTATTTCTCGCACTAAAGGTTGAATTTCTGTGTATGGAGGTGATTTAATTTGTCTTCCTCTACCAGGAATTTCTATAGGACATAATTCAATAGTTTTCGGTAAATAATCAGTCCAAGTATGAAAAACCCTCCTGTTACCACCAGCATAGGGTAGACAAAATAGGCGTAATTTGGCTTGGAGGTTGGGTTTAGGGCAAGTTATCCAGGAGGTAAATATTGTTTTTGTGTTCATTATGGGGTTTATGTGGGGCAATGGTAGTTGATTATTATTTAATCTCAAAGTTATCTGTTTTGATGATGAAAATTAAATAACGAACCACAGAGGACACGGAGGTTAGGAGGGAATGAGAGTTTAAAAGATTTTCTGGGTAAGTCTGATTCAAAATCATCTCAGGCTCTTAGGGAAAATAATGTTAATTTTATTAAAAATATTAACATTATAGGAATCCGGTTTGATTCAGTGAATTTACTTGTGTGGTCAGGGAACAGGGAACTCTTAACCGGAAGAAAGACAGAATTGATACTTACTGAGTCTTGTATGGCTAGGCCACGGAAGCTATCAAAAATCAAATATTATTTCTATACAAGGAAAGTAAGGGTAATATTAATTACCCCTTGATTAATATGTCGCAGCCCCCCATAAAATTGGTACGGTAAAACATGACAATTAAAAAAATACCCGAAAATTTGTTATTATGGGCTATATCTAGCCCCTACCCTGATCATCAAGGACGGGGAAGATGTCTATCCCACAAAATTTGATAATTTATTTGTTTGATAATTTATTTGTTGGTGTTCTCTAAACAAAAATTCTCTCCTTCGGTATAATGGTGGAAAAACCTAATTACCTTTTTAGGAATTTGAATATTAAAAGTAAATTGTAATTATTTCACTAATGACTAATCAACACCGCATTGGTATTATTCTAGGGACTCGTCCCGAAGCTATTAAACTAGCGCCAGTAATTCAGGTTTTTCGACGTTCTCTAGATTTTGAATTGCAGGTAATTCTCACAGGACAACATCGAGAAATGGTTGAACAAGTAATGAAGTTGTTCAAACTCAAAGCTGATTGGAATTTGGAGATTATGCAGCGTCAGCAATCTCTTAGTGAGATTACCTGTCGAAGTCTACAAGGTTTAGAAGCATTATTTCAGGAACAAACTTTAGATTTTGTGATTGTTCAAGGAGATACGACAACTGCTTTTGCGGCAACTTTGGCCGCTTTTTATCAAAAAATTCCTGTTGGTCATGTGGAAGCTGGTTTAAGAACTGATGATTTATTTAATCCTTTTCCAGAAGAAGCTAATAGAAGATTAATTTCCCAGCTTACACAATTGCATTTTGCCCCGACAACTTTAGCGGTGGAAAATTTACAAAGTTCTGGGGTATTGGGGGAAATTCACCTCACAGGAAATACAGTGATTGATGCTTTGTTAAATGTGGCTGCAACTAAACCAGTTTGTCATATACCGGGTTTAGATTGGCATCAATATCGGACAATTTTAGCAACGGTTCATAGACGGGAAAATTGGGGAGAACCGCTGCAAGATATCGCTGAAAGTTTTTTACAGATTTTAGAGAAATTTCCTGATACAGCTTTATTATTACCATTACATAAAAATCCGATAGTTAGAGAACCATTACAAAAATTGTTGGGGAATCATCCCCGGATTTTCTTGACAGAACCTTTAGATTATGCGGAATTAGTGGGGGCTATTGAGCGATCGCATTTAATCTTAACAGATTCTGGTGGTTTACAAGAAGAAGCCCCCAGCTTGGGTAAACCAGTGTTGGTTCTCAGAGATACCACAGAGAGGCCAGAAGCTGTCACCGCAGGTACAGCCAAACTCGTAGGTACACAAACGGAAAATATTGTCGCAGCCACTAGTGAACTACTCAGTAACCCAGCCGCTTATACCAAAATGGCCACCGCCATTAATCCCTTTGGCGATGGCCATGCAGCAGAACGCATTTTACAACTTGTCAAAAATTACTTGTCACTACAGCTAAATACCTAAAGCCCTCCGGGTTTGATAACCAACAACACCATCTACACGCAGTCCGTTACGTCTTTGAAAGTGACGAACCGCGTTAATGGTTCGTGAACCATAAACACCATCAACCCTAATCCCTAAAGCCCTTTGGATTTCTCGCACTCGTTCACCCCTTGTGCCATATCCTACAGTTAATCTACCGCCAACACCGTACCTAGAACGGTGTCTACGATAAGAATAGCCAGGAGTGTTACCAATCCATCTTTCAGCAGCATAGTATCCCCGGTAACGTCCCGAGGAAATTCTCGCAAATCCATTTCTCACATTTCCAGTATCACCAATGTATGAACCATTTTGAACACAAGCTATGGATGAATTATCGGTGCTAGGTCCTGTACGAATATTCAGACAACTACCATTAGTCCTGACATATTCTGCGGAAGCAAACTGCATTTGAGCAACTGTAGCTAGTAATATACTCACACCAGCTAAAGTTAACCATGCAGAAGATTTAAAAAATTGTCGCCAATTCAATACCTGTCCTAATTTAGGTAAATTTAATGCCAAATTTCCATTTGTTTCTTCATCTTCTATATACATATAGGAATAAGCCAAATATTCCATGATCATCTGCTCCTTTATGTGAAGTTTTACGATACTTTTGTTTAGATTTAATCTTCATTGATTTTATAATTCTTTGCTGAAACACATTGGCTGCTATATTCCGCCATTTGAACTGTCACATCAGGTATTTGTAATGAAATCATCAATTACATAAAGTCATTAGTAGTTTTAGTTTCCCACACCATTAGCACTGAGAAAATTATCGGCACGAATTGGATTACCATTACGCCAAATTTCTATTTTTTCTGGGCTAATTAAGTAGGAAAAAGTGCCATTATCTGCTCTATATCTGTTATTATTAACTTTCCAAGCTCGGATTTTTAAAATTTGATTTGGTGCTTGTTTTAATTTCCCCAAATAAAATAACTGATTATTTTCCTCACAAACTTTAATACTCGCTGTTGCTGTCTCTCCAGTTATAACTGAAGTCCCATTACATTCAGTATTATTACTAACAGGTAAAACGGGCTTTGGGGTCAGGGAAATCGGTTCATTTATCGGTGTTTTTACCATAGTAGTTGACGGTAATAAACTAATAGGATTACTAGCTAAACGACCATCGGGGTAAAATTCAAAATGCAGATGAGGGGCAGTGCTATTGCCTGTTGAACCCATTTCAGCAATAATTTGACCTTGTTTGACCTGTTGACCTTTACTGACCAGTAGACGGCTATTGTGTCCATAAACGGTCACACTACCATGAAGATGTTTAATTTCGATAAAATTGCCTAATCCCCAATTGTCCCAACTAGCTTTTACCACTGTACCAGCAGCAGCAGCCAAAATCGGTGTACCTTTTGCTCCCGCAATATCAATTCCTTCATGTTCATATTTACGAAAACCTTGAGAAATAATTCCTTGGGTCGGCCAAATCAAGCTAGTATCAGGTGCGGGTGCGGAGTTAATTAGAGAAACTGTCTGAGTCAAGGCCGGGGAAACCCTATTTAACACCAAACAGCAGGATATTAAACCTATTAAAGTATAATTGCAAAAGCGGTAAATATTAACTTTTTTCATCAGTTTCTAGCCTAGTAATTGCTATAGCAGCGAAAAGGAAGTCAGAGCCGACTGTTGTAAATGAAAAAATGCTATAGTTGTTTCCTAGTTCAATCTCAAATCTGTCACATCAGGACAATTATTACAATTATTTGGTTAAATTTACAACTTATGCAACAGGGTGAAAATAAATGACCATTCCCTAGTCTTATAAACTAGGAATTTTTTCTATCATTAATTTACATTTCTTCCGATTATACGGTAGTTTCCAATATAATGAGGTTTTGTTTGTAGTCAGGGCTTTAGCCCTGATCTTATTTCCGTAACGTTTCAAAGAGAGAAACTTTAGTTCTCACTACAATCTAGAATATTATCCCAGTTGCGTAAATCCTGAATTAGTTAAATATTGTATTTTCAACTCCTTTCTTATTTTCTATTTCTATAGGTGGCCGGACACACAAATATATTAAAGCTCCAAATAAAGGCATTGCAAATAACCAAAATAACTGATTATTTTCCCACCCCCGTCGCATCATATCATCTCCTAGTAACGTTGGAAATAATAAACTCAACATGATAAAGTCTAAACTCATGACATGAATAAACCTGTTATTTTGCCACTGGTGGAGAAAATCACTCCCATCTCCTTGTAAACTAAAGGTAAATAAAACCGTTGCAACCAACGTTAATAAAATTCCCAAAATCCGGGAATCTAGTATTTTCAAAAATGAATTTTTTTTACCTATAAACTTTTGATTAGGTTCTCTTAAAGCCAAGTATGGTAAAAGTGCAAATGCACCTAAAGCAAAAGTACCAATAGCAAAAGGCCAAGCGGGGATTTTTTGACCTCTACCATCAAAAAAGACCACTCCGCTATATATAAAAGGCCAAACCCCCATGATATTAAATAAACATATAATCAGGGGATTAATTTCTTGCCAATTTCCTGTAGAAAGATTTTTTATTAATTCAAAAGTATCAGGTTGTTCGGGAGGAGCAAAGAAAAAGGCATAGGAAATAAATCCTAGCCATAATAGACCAAAAGTGATTTTTCTCATCATGATTGAAATATAAAAAGTTGCAAAAACAAAAGCATTTAAAAATAGCTAAAGTCACCAAAAAACCTGTTCCCTATTCCCTTGTGATCATGGCAATTTTTCAGACCAATTTCCTGGAAATTAACTAACTAAAAGCCTCTGAGAGATAATCTGCTGCTGCTGCGACCACAGCGATCGCACTTTCATAGTCTAACCTAGTTGGACCCAAAACCCCCACACTTCCCACCGGCACAGAACCCCGACGATAAATAGCAGAAATCAAAGTACAAGTGCGAATAGGTTTGAGAGGATTTTCTGCACCAATTCTTACCGTTACCTTCGATTTACTAGTATCATCTATTTCCGACTCTTCACAAATTAAATGCCAAAGTTGGTCTTGTTCCTCTTCCAACAATTGCATAATTGTTTGCACCTGTTGTATTTGAGAAAATTCTGGTTGTCGTAAAACCTCTCCGATACCCTTTACCATAATTTGTGTAGCTGTCGGTGCAAGAGCGCGATTAGTTAATTCTACCAAAGAACTTTTCAATAATTCGCCATAAACTCGAAATTCTTGATCCAATTCATTCCAATCAAGATAGCCTATTTCTAATAAACTTTGTCCTCGTAAGTGACTATTTAAAAAATTAGAAACAATCTGCAATTGATGATCAATTACTTCCTCATTTGGTTTAATTACTGATGATTCTGAAAATAAATCCATTACCTTAGAATGGGTTTCATAACTATCAGTAACCACAATCAACATAATCTTACTAGCTTCAATTTGCACCAATTGTAAATGGCGTAACTTTGCTATTGTAGTTTGCGGCATTGTGATTAAGCTAATACAACCGCTTAATGTTGCTAAAATTTGTCCCGCACCTTGTAGCAAAGCTTCTAAACTCCAATCTTCCCAGTGTAGACGTTTTTGCAATACCGCTTCTACTTCTTTCACTAAGGTCTCTGATGGTACAATTAATTGATCCACATAAATCCGATAACCAGAATCAGAAGGAATTCTCCCCGCAGAGGTATGCGGTTGATAAAGTAACCCTGATTTTTCTAAGCCCCCCATGACATTGCGAATAGTAGCCGAGCTAACACCTAAATCAAACCCATCAATTAGGGCTTTAGATCCTACTGGCTCTGCTGTAGCGATATAATGACGCACAGTGGCCGAAAGTATATTTTGTTGGCGATTAGTCAAATGGACTTGCATAGCTGATATTTTTACTGTAGGCAAATTTTAATCAAAAGTTGAAAAAATGCGTGGTTTGCACCAGCAAAACCCCAAAAAAGAATTAATTATTAATTAATATAAGATAGCAAATTATATACACATATTGTCTTCATTAAACACAAAATTTACCTTCCGCATTTATTGGCTGTGTTCGTCATCAACACATAGCTGAAAACTGAACATCAGGTAAATTTCTAACTTTTCAGTATTATCTCATAGTACCCTAACATAAGCTGTGGTTTTAGTTACAAAATAAATATTAATATTTCTTTGTGAATATACAAACTTATCAACTAGAGGAAGAGAAGGAAAGAATCTTCCCTCTTCTCTCTTCCCTAATATTGCGGAACTGAAGGATCAACTAAAATCGAGTAAGCATCAATACCACCCATAATGTTTTTAACATTTGTAAATCCTTGATCAACTAACCATTGACACATCTGAGCGGAACGAATACCATGATGGCAAAGAACTAGAGTTTCCATAGAAGGATCAAAGCGAGTAGATATTTGTTGACTCCATTGCTCATATTCACTTAAAGGAAGATTGACAAATCCCTCTATTCGTGATATAGCCAGTTCTTGGGGTTCACGCACATCTATTAACTGAATCGTGCCTTCATCCGCAGTAAGGCATTGTGCTAGGTATTCAACACTAATTTGAGTAAAGGGTTGAGCAAATGATTTATCCGTCATGCAGTTTTTCTAAAAAATCCTATACTATTTATGTTGGCAGAAAAAACTGGAAAATATAACTAGTGTGAATAATAATCTAAATAATAAACCCTCACCTTTAAATTTCCTTGTAGTTGCTTTCGTAACGCTATTAATAGTTAGTCTTGCGGTATTTTACTGGGTTTTCGGCAAAAATTCCCCCAGCCTCGTAGTTCCCAATTCTCAACCCAGAGCAGCCATATTCGTCCCGAAATTCTCACCAGCAATGGTTTCATTATTGGTAAATCCCGACGCTTTACAGAAAATAGCACAAAAAAGGGAATTTTCTCAAATCAAAAATAGTCTATTAGCCAAAAGTAATATAGATTACAAAGACGATATTCAACCCTGGCTGAATAATGAAATTACCCTAGCTGTCACAACCCTAGATATAGACCGCGACCCAGACAACGGACTACAAACAGGGTATTTAATGGCACTTGCCACCAAAAACCCAGTAAAAAGCCGTGAATTTTTAGAATTATTATTTTCTAAACGAGCGTTTGCAGGAAATAATTTAGAGATTGAACGATATAAAGGTGTCAAAGTTATTTATGATCATCAAGAATATTCACCGTCCCAAATATCAAATAGTTTAGCTGGTGCAATTGTTAATAATTTTGTTTTATTTGCAAATCACCCCCAAGTCATCAAAGCAGCAATTAATAATTTACAAGCGCCAGATTTAAACTTAGTTAGTTCTCTTGAATATCAAAAAGCTAGTCAACAAATACCCAAAAATTCTCTAGCTGTCACCTTCTTTAATTTACCCGAAATTAGTAAATGGCAGAAATTAGAATTAGCGGAGTCAACTTATCATAGCCAAATTCTATCTTTAGCCTTAAATTCTCAAGGATTGTTAGCAGAAAGTACCTTTTTAACAAACTCCCAAATTGTACCTCCATCTTTGCCATTATCTCAACCTGTTGCAGCATTACAGTATATTCCAGAATCAACAACTTTGGCAATTTCTGGAGCGAACTTGAGTAATTTAGGTAATAGTGATTTAGCAAAACTGTGGAAACAAGGAACAGCCACTATTTACGGTTCTAGTGAAGATGGTATTTCTCGACTCATACAACCTTTAATAAAAATCCAGCAAAACTTGAATTTAAACTTTAGTCAAGATATTTTCACTTGGGTAACAGGAGAATACGCTTTAGCTTTATTAACCAATTCAGAAAATGCAATTCCTAATTGGGTATTTGTAGTCGAAAAAACGCCGCAATTAGCGGCAGGTATAGCACATTTAGATAATATTGCTAGTAGCAGTGGTTTTAATGTTATTTCCCTGACCTTAAATGGACAGAAAGTATCAGCTTGGACACAAATTATAACCACAAATCAGAATAATCAATCTATCAATTTGGAAACGAAAGTCAAAGGAGTACATACAACTTTAAATAATTACGAGATTTTCACTTCCGATTTAAACATACTAAAAGAAATTTTGAGTCAAAAGCAAAGATCTTTACTAGAAAATCCCAAATTTAAAAATAGTCTTGGTGTAATTCCTCAGCCAAATCAAGGATATATTTACTTAGACTGGGAAACTGGTCAAAATCTTCTTCAACATCAAATACCTGTACTTAAACTCATGGAACTACTAGACAAACCACTAATTGATAATTTGCAATCACTTACATTCAGCAGTTATCATAATCAGCCAGGAATACTCACAGGTGGGGTACTCCTAAAACTAAATTAGAGAATTAAATCCTAAAGAACCTGCATAATATGAAAAGCAGCACAGAATCATAAAATTGATAAACTCATCCATTCTCATCTGCGTTTATCTGCGTTTATCTGCGTTTAATGATTCATGATCTCAGTTATTCTGAAATAACCACCCCATTTTCCATTTCCATCACCAAATCACGATACTATGGGAGAATAGCTTGTTGTGCTATCTAAGGGTACTATTTTCATGTTCTCTAGACTCCGTGCCGATTTTCGTATTATCTTTGAACGTGACCCCGCAGCCAGGAATTGGCTGGAGGTTTTATTCTGCTATCCTGGTTTGCAAGCCTTAATTTTCCACCGCTTTGCACACGGGTTGCGTGGTATTGGTATTCCTTTTTTCCCGCGTTTAATTTCTCATATCGCTCGGTTTCTAACTGGTATTGAAATTCACCCAGGGGCTGTAATTGGTCAAGGTGTATTTATTGACCACGGAATGGGAGTAGTGATTGGAGAAACAGCTATTATCGGTAATTACGCATTGATTTACCAAGGTGTTACTCTGGGAGGAACAGGTAAACAAAGCGGTAAACGTCACCCCACATTAGGTGAAAATGTCGTGGTTGGTGCTGGAGCAAAAGTTTTAGGAAACATCGAAATTGGGGATCATGTCCGTATTGGTGCTGGTTCAGTGGTGTTGAGAAATGTACCATCTAGTTGCACAGTGGTCGGTGTCCCTGGACGCATTATTTACCGTTCTGGAGTGCGGGTTGCACCTCTAGAACATAGTAACTTACCTGACTCAGAAGCCCAGGTAATTCGCACTTTAGTAGACCGCATTGAAGCACTAGAAGCACAAATTCAATCTCTCCAAAATCCCACAAAAACCCCGATTTTAATTGGTAAATTCCCCCAAGACGATGAGTTACTAAAAGAACACAATTTCTGTAATCTTCGAGATAAACAGATTCAGGAATTTTTTGATGGTGCAGGAATTTAGAAATACTGAAACCAGTATCTTACCAGCATCTTAAAATTATAGATAAAATTACGGGTTTATTGCTTCAGCTAACCATTCTTGGTTTTCATTGCGGTAGTAAACCCATCTATTTTGCGGTTCACCTCTCAATTCTAAATGATCTACCTGTATCGCTGCAAGTAATAATAAACAAAAATTTTCTACTGGTTCTATAGGGTTTGGTGCTGGTGGTGTAAAGGCTGTCGCTGTTGTTATCCTCATTTTACCAGGATGTGGCCAACAAAATTGCAGTCTTGCGGCATCACTCAATTCTTGCCACATTTTGATTCTCGCTGGTTGTAAATTGGTGTCAGAATCATCACTTATTAATGTTAATTCCCCAGTAATACGAAATTGTTCCCTAGTTTTAGGAAAATACCAGCAAACTTCCGCTACAGTTTGTTTTGATATTTGTTCGGCTTTTGCACTACGAATATCGGTAATGAATTTTAAGTCGTTAGTATCTTCTAGAAAACCACGAAAAACGACAGTACGATTTGCAGGAAAACCATTTTCTTTTATTGTTGCTAGTTGTACATAACGAGAATAAGCAAGGCTACGGTTATGATGTAAAGCGCGAGTAATCAGACTTCTCCAGGGTGCTAGTGACATTTTGTAATTTATTTTTTAATTTATACGTTAGTTAAAACTATTATATACATATTGTAAAATTGTAAATATTTAAATTTTTTATTGTACAGTAAATTTTCAGTAAATACAATAAATAATTTATCTAAATTGTTATTTACATACTATTTTTAC
>NZ_KE384594.1:6021-13118 GCF_000426905.1 Dolichospermum circinale AWQC131C | reverse complement strand
ACTAAATAAATATTATTAATAATAATTTTTATAGTTAAATATAACTTAAAATTTAATTACATTTTATCAGATATTATAACAATAAGAAAGTTTTACTATAAATAAATTCCTATTTAAAATCAAATTTAAATTGATATAAAAATATATTTAAAAGATTAAAATCATGAATTACAAGATGACAATCATGAAAAATATAAATTTATTCAAATATTAAAAGATTAAGATCATGAACTAAAAGATGACAATCATGAAAAATATAAATTTATTGAAGAATTAAAGGATAAGGTGAAAATTTATCAGTTGAAGGCTGATGTATACTTATCTAAGTGTAGTATTATATGCACCAATAGAGCATATAAAAATTACTAAATTACATAAATAACCTAGTATGAGAAAAAAAGTAGGTGAAATTTTGAAAATTGACAACTATAGACTACATTTAGGGTTTTCTACCGAAAGGAAGATACAGTTACAATTGACACAAACATGATTTTAACAATCTTTGCTTATATAACTACTTGACGTTATAGTCTTAATTTGTGAATCAGCAACAAAATCTTATTATGGTCAGGGAACTTGAGCGCAAATATCAGGGTGTATTTCCAGAATCGGCCCCAGCAGCTAATCCGGTGTTTTTTAGAACCTACAGCAGACGCACGGATGCGGGTTTGAGGGAAACCTGGAGTCAGGTGTGCGATCGCACTTTACAGGGTTTAATAGAATTAGGAAAACTCACCCATGAAGATGCTGTTATCTTGGATAAGATGCAGCGAAACATGAAATGTCTCCCTAGCGGGCGCTGGTTGTGGGTTGGTGGCACGAATTGGTTATCTAATGCTAAAAACTATTCTGGTGCTTACAACTGCACCTCTACCAACCTTGTAGACTGGGAAGCCTTTGGGTTAATGATGGATTTGGCTATGATGGGTTGTGGCACAGGAGCGGTCATTGAACCACGGTATATTAATCAGCTACCTCCTATCCGCAACCGCATTAATATCAGTATTCGCGGTGAAGTTGGTAGTACACCCAAGGAACAACGTCGTGAACTTACACAAATTTTGATTGATGGTAACAGTGTTATTATTTACGTCGGAGATAGTCGAGAAGGTTGGGTAAAATCCTACCAAAGTATTTTAGAACTATCCACTGATGAACGCTTTACCGATGACGTGCAAGTAGTTGTAGATATTTCCGATGTGCGTCAATCCGGGGAAACACTCAAAGGTTTTGGCGGTATGGCTAATCCCGTGAAATTACCTGGATTGTATCAGTGTTGCGCCTCTATTCTCAATAAGGCAATAGGTAGACAATTAAATTCAGTTGAATGCTGCTTGTTAATTGATGAAGCTGCTGTAACAATTGTGGCAGGAAATATACGTAGAAGCGCGGGTATGCGTCAATTCGTTTCTGAAGATGAACAAGGCGCAACTGCCAAAGATAACCTCTGGCAACAAGACGCAGAAGGTAACTGGCGTATAGATCCAGAACGTGATTCTTTGCGAATGGCCAACCATACACGAGTCTTTCACCGCAAACCAACCTTAGAAGAATCCATTGCTGCTGTACGTAAACAATATTACAGCGGTGAAGGGGCAATTCAATGGGCTGGTGAAGCAGTCGCTAGAGCTAATGCTGATTTATTAAATACACCAGAACGGAAAAGAGACTTTTTGCAGGCTTACGAGCAAGGGAAAGTCGAGCAATGGATAAAAGAATACCATCCTGAAATTGATGCTAATGAGCTAGAACATAGAACAGGTAGGTTTGGTTTAAATCCGTGCATAACGGCTGATACTTGGGTTCACACTGAACAAGGTGCAAGACTTGTTAAAGATTTGATAGGTAAACAGTTGAGTGTGTATGTCAATGGAGAATTGTTCAGCACTACAACCGATGGCTTTTGGTTTACAGGAGTCAAACCCGTATTAAAAGTTATCACTCAAGAGGGCTATGAATTGCGTTTAACCGGCAATCATCAGCTACTTAAGGTGACTGCTCAAACTCAGAAAAAGCAATACTCCGAGTGGGTAGAAGCTGAAAATTTGAGTCCTGGTGATTATATTTTCGTTCATAATCATCGTGGGGTACAACCTTGGGATAGTTTTGGTACTTTTGATGAGGGTTGGTTGCTTGGTAATCTCATTGGTGATGGTAGTATTGCCTCAACACAATCGGGTAAAACAGCGTATCTACGATATTGGGAAGATACTCAAGAAGAAATGGGAAGATATGCTGTTACTTTACTCAAAAAGGCTGTTGATTTTTCTGGCTCCACAGAGTCTGGACACTACCATAAGCAGCTAAAACATCGAGTGATCAACTCATCAGGGTTAGCTAGATTGGCAGCTAATTATGGTGTTACCTTAGAACACAAAATACCAACAGATAAAATTGAGGAAGCCAGCTATGAATTTTATCGTGGTTTCTTACGTGGCTTATTCGATGCTGATGGTAGTGTACAAGGTAATCAACAAAAAGGTGTTAGTGTCAGACTGGCACAAAGCAACCTGGAAACTTTGAAAATTGTTCAAAGAATGCTGGCTCGATTGGGTATTATTTCAACAATTTATCAAGAGCGTCGTAGTGAAAGCTATCGTCATCTTCCTGATAGCAATCGTCAACCAGCCTTGTATTTTTGCAAAGCACAGCATGAGCTTGTAATCACCAATGATAATATCTATGCGTTTCAAAGCATTATCGGATTTCAGGAACCTCAAAAAGCTAATCGCTTGCAAGAATTAATTAGTGGATACAAACGACAACTAAATCGTGAGCGATTTGCAGTTAAAATCAAGGAAATTATACCTGATGGAGTGGAAGCAGTTTTTGACTGTACTGTACCAGGGGTTTCTCGATTTGATGCTAATGGCATTGTTGCCCACAATTGCGGAGAAATTATTGGTAGTAATTTTCACTGTGTAAGTGGTGATACTCTGCTCATCACTAAAGATGGAATGCACAAAATTGAGGATGTTGTTGGATGCGAAATTGACATTTGGAACGGTAAAAACTGGAGTCAAGTTAAACCATTAAAAACTGGTAGTTCTCGCGTTCTCTATCGCGTGCGTTTTGGGGATGGTTCATATTTAGACGCAACTGAATATCATCGCTTCTTTGTCAAAGATAAATTTGGCAAGAATTATAAAGAAGTTCAAACAAAAGATTTGATGGATACCAGTCGGTATGCTATCCACACTGAACCATTTAAAATTCAATACGAAGATGGATTAAATGTTGATTCCAACTATGCCTACACTTTAGGAGTAGCGGTAGGAGATGAGACAACAGATCAAAACAACAATGCCAAGGTTAGGCTTTACGAACAGAAAGCCGCTTTAAATCTTTCAGGAAATAAATCTCCTATCAGAGATTATGACTACTTACCTACTTTTACAGATGTCACAGATTTAGGGTTTTCTGGAGAATTCTTAAAAAGCCTAAAAACAAATTCAGAAGCACTGAACGTCATTGCCAGTTGGAATCGTCAAGCAATTTTGCACTTTATCGCTGGTTTAGCAGATGCAGACGGCTCAAATACACAAAGCAACGGCATCAGAATATATATCTCTGAGTATGATCGAGCTTACCGAGTTCAGTTACTACTAACTAAATGCGGTATTCGTTCATCTGTAAATCTTTGCGCTCACAAAGGGTCAGTTACCAACTATGGCATTAGAAGTAGAGATTTGTGCTACCTGCAAATAACCGATTGTGGCGAAATTCCTTGTCAGCGTTTAGATGTAACTAAAGGTACAGATGCTAAACATAAAGGTAAATGGCAGGTTGTGAAAAGTGTTGAACAACTACCAGGATTACATGATACTTACTGCTTCAATGAGCCTGAATATCATAAAGGTGTTTTTGGTAATACTCTAACCGGAAATTGTAATTTATCAGAGGTACATTTAAACCAGCTTGACCCCGATAACTACAAAGAACAGGAAGAAGCCTTTGCCGCTGGTGCGCTTTCTGTAGTTGCGCTGCTAAACCACCAATTCCTTGAACCGCGTTATCAATACAGTCGAGAACTTGACCCCATTGTCGGTGTATCTTTTACCGGATTATTTGACTTCTTTGTTCATGCTTTTGGTACAGACTGGTTGCGCTGGTGGGAAGCAGGAAGACCAGAAACTCCCGAAGGACTGATATTTAAACGTGGTGAGCAAAAATATCTTAACTTCTGGAAAGATGTAGTCCATCAGGTAGTATGGGAATATTGCGATCGCCATCAGATAAAACGACCCAACCGTTGCACTACAGTTCAACCAGCCGGCACTAAATCCCTCTTGACTGGTGCTTCACCTGGTTGGCATCCCCCCAAAGCCCAAAGATTCATTCGTCGCATCACTTTTCGGAAAAATGACCCCGTAGCCCTAGCCTGTCTAGATTATGGTTACAACGTCATTCCCTCCCAATCTGACAAGGACGAAAACGGCAACTTACTTAATGATCCTTTCGATTCCCGGTGTACGGAATGGTTAGTAGAAATACCAGTTGCTGTGTCCTGGGCGGACTTACCCGGTGCTGAGGAAATAGATATTTCTCGGTTTTCTGTCTTAGCGCAATTAGATTTTGTCATGCAAGTTCAAAACCATTATGTGACACACAACACCTCAGCTACTTTGGAGCTTCGTTCCGAAGAAATAGAAGCATTGGGAACACGCATATATGAAGCTATCCAAAATGACGAAGGATATGTTTCCGCTGCATTGTTAGCCCGGTTTGATGATATCCAAACCTTTCCCCGGTTACCCTTTGAGCCTATAGATAAGCAGACCTATGAACGTTTATCTAGAGAGGTCAAGATTCGACGCAAGACAGATGACTTCTGTGGTGCTTTAAGCCGCTACGATTTGGGTGAGTTATTAGAATCGGGTCCTAGTGGTTGCGACTCTGACAAATGTATGTTCCCCAGCCAATTAATCACCCCTTAAAATTCCTAACTAGGGGCGAACGTCCGTTCGCCCGTACTGGGCTTAACTCCTCTGAAATGGGCTTTTAGTTCACCCATTTCTGCTCAAACAAACGTATTTTATCAAAGTTAACCCTATTTATGTTCAATAATATGAGTTGAGCTAATCCATTCCCCCTTGTCGCTATAATTACGAATTAACCGTTGACGTTCATTTTCTCTAACTAACCAACCTGCGGCGACAAAAAAGGATTTTCTCAATTGTAGTTGCAGAGGAACATCACTAGAACTGCCATCAGGCAATAACAAAATCTGGCGAGCAATTCCTTCCGTTTCTGAGATAATTTTATTTCCTTCTATCCTAGCTTTTGTAGTTATAATTTGCGATTGGAAAGATAATTTTTGTTCTAAATATCCATCACCTATTTTTTGAATTTCTAAATAAGTGGCATAGGTTTCTGATGGTCTCAAATCCGCATAAACTGTATGAGCTTGTCCTCGCCAATTACCAATCAACTGTTCCACCGTCAATTGCGGTCGTTCATAAGCATCTGTAAAACTGCGAAATTCCCTAATCAAAGTTAAACTAATAAAGTTGCGTTTTTGATCATATAATTGCACTAAACGCAAGCGACGATCATGATCAACAAAACCGTATTCGGCTCCAAATTCAGAAAAAGGTGCTAATTGCAATGTTCCTTTAGAAAAAGCTCCCGTGGCAAAAAAGATATTCTGTCTTCCTAAAGAACGATATTCCTGTTGATAATCCTGAATAGGAGGACTATCATAATTAGCAGAATTAAAACGGCGTAATCTAAACAGTACAACTTGATTATGATCATCTGCTTCCAAATTTAGAATACTAGGAGTAGAATCTAATATTTCACCATCGGCAGATATTTTAGTAAATGAACCACGCCATTCACCTAAATTCTTGAGAAAGTTTTCCCAGTTGCTGGCCATAATTTAATTTTTAATTTTAATTTAGATAGCTTATTTTAATTAAATACGGGCTGGAAATCAAGATTAATTATCCTAGTGAAGTAGGTAAACGGAAAAAAAACGACATAAGTAACGAAAACTAAAGTTACCCAAAACCTCTTCCCTGTTTCCTGTTCCCTGTTCCCTGTTCCCTGTTCCCTGTTCTCTGTTCCCTGTTCATAACGACAATTTTTAACGCCAACCTACTTATTATGTGATTATACAGATCGAAATTCGTCCTCAGTTCATTCTCAATCATTAAAAGCTTTGACTTGATCACCGTACTAGTTGTTTTCTCAGACAGATATGTTAAGATTAATGAAGAATTAATAATTTTTTACAGCAATACTTGGAGAGTGTAATGTTTATTAGTGAATTATCCCCCCTAGTTAAAGAATTTGCCCAGAATCCAGTCTCTTTTATGGGTGGGTTCGTTTCTGGTGTCCTCCGTCTCAACTTAAATGAAGAACCCGTCAAAAGTTGGCTAGATAAAAAATGCTGTTCAAAAAGTTCCAGCAACCCAGGCACAGAAACCCAAAGCGCTAAAGCAAATGCACCTCAACAAATCACAATTGACTAAATCACTTAAATTGTTAACAGAGCTAAGTTTAGAGTAATTTAGACTGATAATAGGTAATGGGTAACTAATCAAAATCTCACCTATTACCTATTTCTTTCTCAGTAAAATAACTGAATTTTGTCAGGGGTATTGATATATCAATCTAGAATATGTTATAAAGAAATCACAGGTTGCTGAATGGCTGTTCATACAAAAAATGATAAAGAAATAATTAAGAATGCCATTAACTATCGCGGTAATCATTCTGAAGTCATTCATAAGGATCACAATACAATGAAAGTGATGGCTAGGAAATTTTCAGGTTGACATATCCATGAGTCTACTAGTATATTTCGCCACTGTGTAAGTTAAAGGGAGTAGTTCGTGGGTGACAATGACAGAAACTTGTTAAATGAGGATATTGCCAGAGAATAGTTTTAATGATAGGGTAGGTTAAGATGATATTGTTGAGAAAAAACCCCCAGTGGATGTTAGCCGACTAGGGGAAGTTAGTTATCAGGGTGCATCTACCAATTAAATGTTCTCAGGTGTATAACGATCTTCCGGATAAATTTATTGTTAACAAATTCGATGTTAATTTTAGGAGTCAACTACCTAGCAGTTTTGAGAAAGAGTAGGAAC
>NZ_KE384594.1:0-5475 GCF_000426905.1 Dolichospermum circinale AWQC131C | reverse complement strand
AAAACCCCCAGTGGTGTTAGCCGGCTAGGGGAAGTTAGTTATCAGGGTGCATCTACTGGTTAATTGTTCTAGGGTAGTGTATGATGTTCCGGAAAAAATTAATTATATGGTAATGACTGTGTGGTGGTAACCATAAACAAGAAAAAACCCCCAGTGGTGTTAGCCAGCTAGGGGAAGTTAGTTATCAGGGTGCATCTACTGGTTAACTGTTCATTGTTTTTCACTTATGACCCGGAAAAATTACCCAAATATTGCTGTAAGTCCCATACCGAAAAAATTCCTGGGGCTGGGGTGGCTGGGTAGGGGAGTTAGTTATGGGAAATTCATCTACTAAATAACTGAATCACAAATCCTGACAAACGCCCTTGGTTAGCAAGAGCGTTTTTTTATTTGCCAGAATTAAAAAAAAGGAAAACCCCTAGCCAAATTTAACTAACTAGGGGAATTGAAGATCAAGGTGCATCTACCAACAAAGAGTTCTAGAAGCAAATTGGCCAATCCGGAATAACCATTTGAAAACAAACAGGCAGAAAACTTCACGAAGAACTATTTTAAGAACAACGTAAAACAACACACTTCCGAAACATTAGAATAACAAAATACATCTACATTACCCCGCGTCATCAACATAGTCTAAAAAACATGGAGCAGAATTTGTGACCCAGGAATTTCACCTTTCCGCAACGCCAGTAGGACAAAATCACTATCTGCTGCGAACCGAACAAGTAGCACCTGGAGTACCCCTAGCAGAAGAACTCCTACACTGGCCTGTCACCGAATGGTTAGCGATCGCTGGATATTTAATGGATGACCCTTTGCAACTAGTCTTGCAAGGGGAAATGAATGATAAAAATGCCCCTAACCTAGTGGAATTAGGACGAGAATTGTATAACGCTCTATTCCAGAAATCTCTGAGGGATAGTTGGATCACCGCTCAAGGTATTGCCCAAAATCATCAACAAGTGCTGCGGCTAAGATTGGGACTCAAAGACCCCAGTTTAGCACGATTACCATGGGAAGTCATGCACGCAGGCGATTCCTACGGAGCGCTTCGCTATCGCCCCTTAGTTACAGGACCCGACATCACCTTTGCCCGTTACCAATGTGGTACAACCTCAGTCAATGCCTACTGGTTGCGATGCTTACAGACAGGGCAGCGATCGCCTAACCTTTTACAGACTCATAATTTCTCCACACCAGCCGCAGAACAGGGACTAAAGGTGTTGATGGTGATTTCTTCCCCAAGAAACTTGGTACAGTTAAATTTACTCAAGCAAGAAGCTATTAACCTCAAGGCTGAACTACACCGTCAAGGATTAAATTTGGCCGATGGTGGTCATCATCGGCCAAAAATTGAGGCGGTTGTTCTTGATCAACCAGGTAGGGAAGAACTCACCCAAGCTCTAGAACAGGGACATTACGATATTCTCCACTATTCCGGCCATAGTAATTTGGGGGCGAATGGTGGGCAAATTTATCTAGTTAGTAAAAAAACTGGTTTAACAGAGACTCTCAGCGGGGATGATTTGGCTGGGTTACTGATTAATAATCATGTGCAAATGGTAGTTTTTAATTCCTGCTTTGGGTCTTATGGAGCTAAGGCGGGGGTTGATGAGGTTTCAGGTGAGGGGAATTTAACAGAATGTCTGGTTAAACGGGGAATTAGAAGTGTACTAGCGATGTCAGAACGCATACCTGATGAAGTGGCACTGACGCTGACACAACTATTTTACCGAAATTTGAGTCAAGGTTATGCCTTAGATTTGTGTGTGAGTCGGGTTCGTCAGGGTTTAATTTCTGCATACAGTTCTCAACAGATGTATTGGGCATTGCCCATATTGTACCTTCAGCGAGATTTTGATGGTTATTTGATACCACAAGTCAATTTATCAGATGATGTGGCTAATTCACAAGGGCTGTCAGATTTACTCAGGGAATATCAGCCATCTGAACAGAATGGTGATGATCATTATGCGGCTGTAGCAAATAATCCAGAAATTTTGATGACTGATGATGATATTCTCGATGCTGATTTGACCGAGGAGACAACCGAGGTAGATTGGCTTTTGGCAGATTCTTGGGGTGATTTAATCGCCGAAATTGAATATGATGACTCCAACTATGATCAAGATTCCGCAATGGTTTCTGATTTGTTTCGTCAGCTTGATAACCGGACAACCACAAGGGAGGAACAAAGCATGAAGGCCGAACTAATCCAAGAATCTAACGAGTTGTCAGAAATGCAGGTTTCTGAACTTGAGGAACATTTAAACTGGGGAAATGTACCAACATCTATTACACCAACCTCCCTAAATATTCAAAAGCGACGGATAAATCCCCCCTTATCACCGACTCCTTTAGTGACATCAAGTAATCGTAATCGCTATCACAAATCAAAATCATCATTGCTTTTGGGTCTTGTCGGTGCAAGTGCAATTACTATAATCTTTGGTGTTGTTTGGTGGTGGTATCAAAGTCTGTCTCGGCAGCACTTTCTACCCAATATCCCACTTCCAGAGAATATTAGCAGTAATCAACTCCCAAATATTAATTTAGCTAACTCAGGAACGGGGATTGTCACAGCTACCGCTACCGCACTATTGAGTCAGGGTAATTTAAAGGATGGATTGAATGCTGTTGATGAATTATTAAATCGTGGTGCTTTGACAACTGCTGAAACGGCCTTAAACTTAATTCCTGTTCAGGATACCCAAAATCCAGCGGTGAATTTTGCCTGGGGACGTTTAGCTTGGCTGTCTGTACAAACTGGTAATAATAAATATAGTATTGATGATGCACGCCGTTACTGGGCTAGGGCAGTACAGAGTCAGCCCGATTCTATTTTGTATAATAATGCTTTGGGATTTGCCTATTATGAAGAAAATAATCTTAATTATGCCAATGATGCTTGGTTCAAATCTCTGAATTTGGCTTTACAAAGCGGGCAGAATACAGGAGCGAATTTTGAACAAACAAAATATCCGCAAATATCTAGAGAACCAGAAAGATTAACGGCTTATGCTGGGTTGGCCTTGGGGTTATACAAAAGCGCCCAGGGTCAACCCGCTGATAAACGTCAAAAATATTTACAGGAAGCCATTAAACTTCGACAAATGGTGATTCAAAATGCACCAGCAGATTTTACTATAGAGAAATTATCACAAAATTGGCTGTGGACTCAACAAGCGATCGCAGATTGGCAAAGCCTGGGACAAACAAAGTTACCCCTTTTGTAATAAAATTGTTGATGACCGGATGAGGATGACAAAAACCGTGAAATCCAATACATCAATCTCAAGTTAATAACTGGTGCTATACTTACAGCGTGAGACAAAGTGTTTGGTTAGATATATAAACAACGCTATTAGAAGTCAGGAATCAAAAAAAATGAAGAAAGTAGAAGCCATTATCCGTCCATTTAAGCTTGATGAGGTGAAAATAGCCCTAGTTAATGCGGGGATTGTAGGGATGACAGTTTCTGAGGTTCGGGGTTTTGGCAGACAAAAGGGTCAAACTGAACGCTATCGAGGTTCGGAATATACTGTGGAGTTTCTGCAAAAACTCAAAGTGGAAATTGTCGTCGAAGATTCCCAAGTAGACACTGTTGTGGATAAAATTATCTCCGCAGCGCGGACCGGTGAAATTGGTGATGGTAAAATCTTTATTTCTCCTGTTGAACAAGTTGTACGCATTAGGACCGGAGAAAAAAATACAGAAGCAGTATAAATATTAGATATTGAATCCTACATATCTACAAGAAGTGCGTTGCTGAATCTGTGAAGATCAAAAACAGTCAGCAACGCGCCCTTCGGGAAGTCAAAAGTCAAAAAGTACAGAATTTTTATTCTATTTTTATTTTAGAGATCACCCAGGGTAGACGCAAAGAAGCAAAGTTGGAGATATTTAATCTTCTAATTCTCACAAGTTCAATCTTTGTTTTTGAACTTAGATTTTTAATTCTCCCGATGTATTGTATTTTTGCAAAATTCCAATCACAACCGCTGGTATTTCTAAATGGGGAATAATTCCCGTATCTGGTATTTCCTCAAAACCTTTAATTACCGCAGGATTTAAACCAGCTAAACGTCGTCCTAATTCAATATTTGTAAACTGTGCTTTTTCACCCCACAAAATGACACTGGGAACTTGAAGTTGCTGAATATATAAACTCAAATCAAAGTAAAGATTCCCCTTTAAAAAAGACAAAGCCGCAAATTTAGCCTGATATTGTTGTGCAGAAGTTAAATAAGCTGCTACCATTTCCTGTGTCACCCTTTCTGGTTTAGCAAAAAGAAAACTTTGTAAAAAATTCCTAACTGCAATTTCATTTTCTGCACCCAAAGCATAAATTAAATTATCTACCAAAGGTGTATTAATCAAAGAAAGTGGTAATCTTCGTCCCGCACCTTGTCCAAAATCATTAAACCCCGAAGGACAAACTAAAAACAAAGCTTTGAATAAATGGGGATAAGTAATAGCCAGACGAATAGCAAAAGCCGCAGTTAAAGAAGATGCTATTACAGTTACACTTTGGTGACAAGTTTGATGAATAAACTCGATAATTGTGGTTAAATAATCTTCAATTTGATAATCTCGCACGGGGTGAGCAGATTTTCCCCAACCAATTAAATCTGGGGCTAAAATTCGATATTTTGCAGCATAAGCTGGATAAATTTTAGACCATTCATAAGCGGACGCACCACCACCAAAATTATGTAAAAATAACAATGGTGGTAAATCTTGATCCACTGCATTTTCCCAAGGGGCGCTAACTTGGGTATAGTAAACCATTGTTCCCAAAGATGTATGAATGAACTTACTACCAAAACCCGGAGGTTGAAACTGAATCATAACTATGAAGCTCAATCTTTACTAAGGACAAGTTGATTTATATTGTCACTACTAATATTATAAGCAGCACCAAACCCAATTACAAAACGTCCGTTCTTGGGTGTGAGTTGAAAAATCCGAAAATCTGGTAAACTGCGTAATGTAGAAATCAATTCTCCAAAACGAATCTGAAATTTATCAACAATTTGTTGCCATTTTTCACTTTCTCTCTCTACTAATTTTGCGGTACAATTAAAACTTAAACGCCGACGGGCGAAAATTTGTTTAGTTTTAACTTCGTCTTCAATAAATAAAATACTCACAAAAGGATGATTATGAATATTTTGGGTGTGAGTAGCTAGTCCACTAACATAAATATAGATGTTTTTATCTTCGTCGCTAACAAAAGGAGCGTAACTAGCGTCAGGAATCCCCTCTTTGTTAACTGTACTCATGATAATGCTGGTAAATTCTGTGGGGAATTTCTCGTATTCGGCTTGGGCTTTTTTGTCTTGATCGTTCATGATTGATAATTATTTATTTTAACGAACCACTCCAGGCACAGAGGACACGGAGGAAGGGAAAGCAGGGGGTTTTCATTCTCCGAGGTAAAGAAGAAAAGAATAGTGATCTTTTCTTGATAAA
>NZ_KE384593.1:94106-94385 GCF_000426905.1 Dolichospermum circinale AWQC131C | reverse complement strand
GCGAATAATAGTAAAAGTTTCGCTCTTTCTTCTGCTAGAATTTAGAAAATGAAAACGCCCTGCCCCGCAAGCGGGGAGGGGGCTTAAGATGTACCTTATAAGAGCGAAAACCGCTGTATATGTGAGCATTGGGTATTGTAGGTTGGGTAGAACGAAGTGAAACCCAACAAAAAAAGGAAAAATGTTGGGTTTTGTTCCGATTTCTCCGCAACGCTAACGCTAACAACCCAACCTACATAGTTTGATGAAATGCTATGATATTCAATCATCACAAATATT
>NZ_KE384593.1:93855-94081 GCF_000426905.1 Dolichospermum circinale AWQC131C | reverse complement strand
CAACGTAGAAAAAATAGAACAAATATTAAAAGATGATGATAACGACTATCAAATAGAACTACAGGAAGGGAATATTTTAATTATGGGTCCATCGGATATAGAATCTAGTGAAATTGGTGCTGAGTTCATATATTTGCTAAAATTATGGACTAATCCTCGTAAATTAGGAAGAATATTTGACTCCAGTGGTGGGTTTATTATGCCAAATACTGATTTACGCGCTCCT
>NZ_KE384593.1:86721-93826 GCF_000426905.1 Dolichospermum circinale AWQC131C | reverse complement strand
AGAGATTTTGGTAATTTAGTTCCCGATTTAGTAGTAGAAATTAAATCAAAAACTGATAGAGTTTCTAAATTAGAAGATCAACTCAAATTGTTTTTAGAATTAGGTGCAAAGGTAGCAATTCTAATCAATCCTGATGAATTAACTGTTACTGTTTATCGTCCTGATGGTAAAATTACATTATTAACAGAAGATGATAAATTAACGGTAAGTGAATTATTTCCTGGTTGGGAAATTGCTATTTCTGAATTATGGCCTCCTGTATTTGAATAGATGTTTATATTTAAGCTTGTAGGTTAGTATGAAACCCAACATGAGTGTCGGGTTACGCTGTCCCTTAACCCGACCTACAAAAAATAGATAACGATTCTATGGTTTATTAAACTGTGACGACTTGACGAACTTCTATCGCTTCTCCTGTCAAACTAAAAGGACGAACTTCGGTAATTTTGACTTTGACTATTTTCCCTTTTAGACAATTAATATCACCGGTAAAGAATGTGAGACGATTTCCCCCGGTTCTTCCCATGACCTGAGTTTTGTCTTTACTGTTTTCAGCTTCTACTAATACTTCTTCAATGCGTCCAAAGTAACGTTGCGATCGCTCGGCTGCTTTAATATTAACTAAATGATTTAATCTTTGCAATCTGTCGCTTTTTACTTCTTCACTGATTTGATTATCCCACAAAGCCGCTGGTGTACCGGGACGGGGTGAATAAGCAGCGGTATTCAATAAATCAAAACCGATATCTTCTACCAATTTCAAAGTATTTTCAAATTGTGCTTCTGTTTCACCCGGAAAACCCACAATGGCATCAGCACTTATTGACGCATCCGGCATATACTGTCTAATAGTATCAATAATTCGGCGATATTTTTCATGGGTATAACCCCGTGACATTGCTTTTAAAAGCTCATTATCTCCAGATTGAAAGGGAATATGGAAATGTTCACAGACTTTCGGTAATTCAGCACAGGCTTTAATTAATCTTTCTGTAAAATAACGAGGATGACTAGTAGCGAATCTTATTCTTTCTATTCCCGGCACATCATGTACATAATAAAGTAAATCTGTCAATGTATGCAGATGACGACCTTCGGGAGTAGAACCGGGTAAGTCTCGACCATAAGCGTCAATATTTTGACCCAGCAGCGTAATTTCTTTGTAACCTTGTTTTCCTAACTGTTCGATTTCATACCTAATTGCCTCCGGTGTACGGGACTGTTCCACACCGCGCACGTTGGGAACTACGCAATAGGTACAACGTTCGTTACAGCCATAAATAATATTTACCCAAGCTGTTACCTGACTATCCCGACGGGGTTGGGTGATATCTTCAAAAATGTGAACTTCTTCCGTAGCGACAATTTGATTACCCTCAAAGACAGACTCTAGCAAATCTTTGAGACGGTTAGCGTGTTGCGGTCCCATAACTAAATCTAATTCGGGTACTCGTCGCAATAAAGCTTCTCCTTCCTGTTGAGCGACACAACCAGCAACAATCAAGGTTAAATCTGGTTGATCATGCTTGCGTTTAGCCTGTCTACCCAAATAAGAATATACCTTTTGTTCCGCATTATCCCGAATGGTACAAGTGTTGTAAAGGATTACATCTGCTTGATTTGGGTCTTCTGACCACTCAAAGTTCATGTCTTCTAAAATACCAGCCATGCGCTCGGAGTCGGCCTTATTCATTTGGCAACCGAAGGTAATAATGTGGTAATGTCGTTTAGTGGTCATTGGGAATTACGCTTAATTAGTAATGTAAGTAGGTTGGGGTTAAAAATTGTCGTTATGACAAGGGAACAGGGAACAGGGAACAGGGAAGAGGATTTGGGCAACTTTACTTTTCGTTACTTGTGTCGGTTTTTTTTCGATCACTTACTTATATCAAGTCTATTTACTATTCTATATTGGAGTAGAAGGGCATGAAAAGTTAAAATCTCAAAATTTTCGCCTTGACTAATATAGGGAGCAAAAGATTGATATGATGATATCCTCTGAAAAACAGGAATGATCAATAAGTCAAAACTTTACTTTATGCTCAAAACTCACAACTACGTACTTAAAAATCAAAACTCCGTCCTGAAAACTCAAAATCCTGTAGTCAGAATTGCCAACCCTGTACTCAGAACTCAAAACTCCCTGCTGAGAACTCGTAACCTGATTCTCAGAAGCCAAAATTTCATCCTCAGAACTCAAAACTCCATCAAATTAAATGCACCATCTGGACAACAAGGGGTAAAATTGACTACTAACCCTAAATCAACTTTACCTAACATACCTAATACTAGTATGGGATGTCATTAAATGATGGTATAGTATAGGAATTTTTACTTAGATATATGGGAAAAGCGATCGCAGAGATTGGATTTACTATTGATTGTAATTGCCAATATCAATCTGTGATTGCCCCAGGGTATTCTTAAACACAATCACTATGGATATATTTTATTTATCCCAAGTGTTGATGAATTGCGGTTATTATTCAGACATTAATTTACTGTAAATTGAAGCACGACTTAGTAATTGCTTTTTGTGATCATAGTTTTGTAAAAAAGTCTATTAGTTATTATATCTAAATTCTATTCTATTCCCGTCAAATTTGCAGCTTGTTGAAAATAAGGTCTTAGCATTATACCAAGTTCTTGAACAATCAGAGAATTTGTATTTTTTCCTAATTCTGGTAAAATTAATTCTTTGCAGAAGCGATCATATTCTAAATGTTCTACCTTCAGATATTGATAAGCTTTTCTATGTAAATCCTTTAGTGCTTCTTTACCTCTAAAAAATATTTTTGCTTCTTGAAAATCCAGTTCAGGGGGATTATTAATATAGCTTTCCCAATGAAAATCTTGACTTATAATTATATCCTCTAACATATTTCTTAAACCCAATATTCTGTTTTTTGATTCACTAGCTTTATCAACTATTTGCTGTTCAAAAAAAGTTCTCATATCTGTTAAAGATAAAGATTCTATTCTATCTAATGTTAGTCTAAAATCTGCATTTTCTCGGAATTGGAACTTTAAACATTCAAATAATTCTGTCATTATCGAGTTTTGAAAATATTGTCTTAGCCATTGTTCTAGCTGAGATTTTGTTAAATTATTACCAGTATTTTTTCTATATGTCTTCTTCTCACCTGTTTTTTTAGTAGATATCTGATTGAAAAGATTAGCGATAGTTTCTGTTTCTTCAAGTAAGAAATTTTCCCATTCATGTCTTTTCCAATAGATAATTCTTACTGATTTGTCTCTGATTAAATTAGAGTCAAGTTTGCTACTTATTTGCTCAATTTTTTCCTGTGTTCTAAAATCTCTATCAGTAATTGCAATTACTGGTATACGTTGGTGTAATTGACTTTTATCATAGATTAATTTACCTATAGAATTAAAATTCCCACTACCACCTATTTCAATTACTTCATATTTTATGTTTGATAACAAGTTTTGAGTTATTAGTTTACCAATAACTAGTTTAATAAATGCAACTTCGGGACTTGTAGGCGCACCTTCAATTAATATATATAAATGATCGTTCTCTATTTTCATTATTTTTCTCCCAGATCACCCAAATTAATAATTTCTGAATCATAAAATATTTCTGCTACAGTTGGGGAATGGGTAGTAAAAATATATTGATTATTTGAATCATCTTCCCGCAAAACTTGAATTAATCTTTTTTGCCAAGCAGGATGTAAATGTAGTTCAACTTCATCAATAAGAACAATAGAATTTTTCGCCGTATCTGCTGCTAAACCAACTAAAATTCTTAAAATTTGATGTTCCCCTGAACTCATTTGTAGTAAATCATATTCCATACCCTCACCCTTTCTTTTGAGAATCACAGTATCAGAATCGGGTCCTGATTCTAAACCTATTAATGCCGAAGGATAACAAATTTTATTAAATAATCTTTGTACTCTTTTCCAATATGATTCACCATATTTTTCTTCGTTCCATGTTAAATTTTTACGGTAATATTCAATTAACCAAGATAAAACATCACTATGTGCATTTTGATCTTCTATATTTTGTTTATTAAAACTCTTAAATAATCTTACAGTACGTCTTTGATCTAAATAGCAAACTCCACCAATTCTATCAAATATTTGTATTTGTGAAATTTGACGATTTTGAGATATTGCTTGAGAAGCTCTACCTCTTGCACCCAAAACTCTAATAGAATTTTTAGGTAAAATGTCATGATCACATAAATTATTTGGTTTTCTACTTGGATAATACCAAATAACTTTTGCTGGACTTCCTAAAGGTGGAACTGATTCTGATAAATTAAAGTTTTGCCGTAATTTAAGTGATGAATAAACATCGTTAATAGCTTCAGCTTCATCTTTTTCAATGGAATACTGAAATTTGATTTGAGCTATATTACCTCTACCTTTAACTAATTGTTGCACATTGTATTCCAAACCTTCTCTTAACTCTGGATCTTGTGGCTTTTCAAAGACTTTAACTACAACATGAATTGCATCTAAAATTGAAGTTTTACCAGAACCATTCGGACCGACAATTAAATTCATAGATCGAGGACGACCCAGTAAATCTGTAAAATCTAAAGAAATATCTTCAATGGCACGAAAGTTTTTTATTTCCAAGGTATGTAATTTCATATACTTTGTAATATTTGTATTTTATTTAACTTAAAGTAAATAGCAAATCAATCGTAGTCTCTAAAAAGCTAATGGCGATTATAGCACATTAACTCTAATTTACAGAAGCGAAATCTTTTTCTCAAAACCTGCGACCAAAAGACCCAACAAGCGGTACAATTAACAACCAACCCGAAATGCACCCCTTGATATGTATTGCGACTATTTAGTACAAATCCTTACTGCCCGTGTCTATGATGTAGCTCAGGAAACACCCCTCGAATATGCACCCAATCTCTCCCAGCGTATTAATAACAAACTCCTACTGAAACGGGAAGATATGCAGTCAGTCTTCTCCTTCAAATTACGGGGCGCTTATAATAAAATGGTCAATCTGACACCAGATTTACTGAAGCAGGGTGTTATAGCGGCTTCTGCGGGAAATCACGCCCAAGGTGTCGCTTTAGCTGCTAGTCGCTTGGGAACAAAGGCAATTATTGTCATGCCAGTGATTACACCCCAAGTAAAAATTAATGCAGTCAAAGCTAGGGGAGGGGAAGTAATACTACATGGTAATAATTATGACGATGCTTACGCTTATGCTCGCCAATTAGAAGCGGAAAAGGGATTAACTTTTATACATCCCTTTGATGATCCTGATGTCATTGCTGGCCAGGGAACAATTGGTATGGAAATACTCCGACAATATCAACAACCTATTCACGCCATTTTTGTGGCCATTGGTGGTGGTGGTTTGATTTCCGGTATTGCTGCTTATGTTAAACGCTTGCGTCCCGATATTAAAATTATTGGTGTTGAACCTGTGGACGCTAACGCTATGTATCAATCACTGCAAGCTGGTGAAAGAGTGCGGTTGTCTCAGGTCGGTTTATTTGCTGACGGGGTAGCGGTGCGGGAAGTAGGAGAAGAAACCTTCCGTTTATGTCAACAATACGTAGATGAAATTATTTTAGTGGATACAGATGCCACCTGTGCGGCCATTAAAGATGTTTTTGAGGATACTCGTTCTATTTTAGAACCTGCGGGGGCATTAGCGATCGCAGCGGCAAAAGTCTATGCAGAAAGAGAAAAAATTGCCAATCAAACCCTGGTCGCTGTTGCTTGTGGCGCTAACATGAATTTTGATCGGTTGCGTTTTGTGGCTGAACGGGCAGAATTTGGAGAACGTCGAGAAGCCATTTTTGCAGTTAAAATTCCCGAAGAAAGAGGCAGTTTAAGAAAGTTTTGTGAATGTATTGGTAAACGGAATTTAACTGAATTTAATTATCGTATTGCTAACGAAAAAGAAGCGCATATTTTTGTGGGTGTGCAAATAGAAAATCGTGCAGACGCAGCAAAAATGGTTGAAAATTTTGAATCTCACGATTTAAAAACCATAGATCTAACAGATGATGAATTAACAAAACTGCATTTACGTCACATGGTAGGAGGACATTCTCCCTTAGCAGAAAATGAATTACTTTATCGCTTTGAATTTCCTGAACGTCCCGGTGCTTTAATGCAATTTGTCAGTTCTATGTCTCCTGATTGGAATATTAGCTTATTTCATTATCGCAATAATGGCGCAGATTATGGACGCATTTTAGTAGGAATGCAAGTTCCTCCCCATGAAATGACAGAATGGCAATCATTTTTAGATACTCTTGGTTATAGCTATTTGCATGAAAGTGATAATCCTGCATATAAGTTATTTTTAGGATGATTTAGTCTATATCTAAACCTATCTCCCCAACTGCTTGAGGAAGTTGGGGAGATAGGTATTTTGGCTATTAGAGATGAGAATTTAACGGTGGTTCTAAAAAACTATAAAAAACTAATTGTTTGCGGACTAAAACTAGAGGAACTTTCCCAATAATCTACTTTATTAACTTTTACTTTTAGTAAAGCGATATCAGGTTCATCTATCCCTTGGGGAAACCAAATTTCTAATCCTGGCTGCCATTTTTCTTCAAGTTTATCGCGGTCTCTTATTAATTGTGCTGAACCTAGTATAGAAACATATCGCTGTTGATTAGGTGCAGAAAAACTGACGTTTACTTGTTGATGATGTTCAATTTCTACGACTTTATGGGAATTAGCTAAAGTGAAAAACCAAAGTGTACCATTATGATCAATTTCATTCCATATTGACATGGGGCGACTATGTAAACTACCATGATCATCAATTGTGGTTAACATTCCACATTCAATACCTTCTAGTAGTTTACGCAATTCCTGAATTTGTGGTTTTGTCTGTACAGATTGTGTCATTATATCTAGAATTTTAATCTTATGAAGATTATGAAGATGGTTGATATTCTTAGTGTTAAGGTTTTTCAATTTATATACCTGAGTCTAAAGAGGTAATTATTAAAATTTTAATTCAAATTCAAATTAAAATTAAAACTTGCTATTACCAATTTATAACTAAGGAAATATATCTTCAAGAAGATGTCAATTTTTAAAATTAAAGTATAAATAAAAATATTTTAATA
>NZ_KE384593.1:80197-86690 GCF_000426905.1 Dolichospermum circinale AWQC131C | reverse complement strand
CTTGCGGGGAGGGGGTTGGGGGTGGGGTTCTTGTACCTCATAACATCGGGAAGTGCTGTATTAAAAATATTCTGGGGTGGAGAAGATGCCCACCCATCCTAATTTTAATGCAAATTTAATGCAAACTAATTACCCAATCACGTAAATATGAATTTACTTGTTCAGGGATTTCATCATGGGGACAATGACCAGCTATGAGAAAATATTCTGTTAATTGGGGATAATATTCATGGAATTTCTGAGAACGTTCTCTCGCTTTCATCCAAGGATCTGCTTCTCCCCATAATAACAATAAAGGACAATTTAATTGTTTGAGTAAAACATCAACTTTCTGCCCTTGCGGAGTGCTAAAAACAGAAATGAATACATCTAAAGCCCCTGGATCATAAGCAGGACGTTGAATTTCTGCGACTAATTGATCTGTAACTGCATTTTTGTCAAGATAAACTTTTTCTAAGGTGCGCCGAATTACCCATTTTTGCCGCGTATATTCAAATAACAAAGACTGTGCTAACCGTTGTTTAAAACACCATTTAATAGCGTTTCCTAAAAGTTTTTTGAGGGGATTTGCAGCAGGTTGAATTTGATTTTCTACTTGGGAAAAAGGACCTGCACTATTAAGTAATACTACACCAGCAGCACTATCACAACGTTGAGAAGCGACGCATAAACAAGCATATCCTCCCAAGGAGTTACCCGCTAAAATTGTTTTTTGACCAATAACTTCACTGATAAAATCATGGAGTTGATCCCGCCACAAATCGGCGCTATACTGCAATTTAGGTTTTGCTGAACGTCCGAATCCTAATAGGTCAATGGCAAATACTTGGAAGTCTGCACTCAATTCTGTGATATTCTTACGCCAATGGTCTGTGGACGCACCAAAACCATGTACTAATAGTAAGGGTGGACGTTGCACTTGCGGTTCTCCTGCTTGTACATAATACACTTTGTGTCCACGCCATTGCCAGTATTGACCAGGAATCGGATTTGTCAAAGGAGCGATACTTGTTTGCATATTGCCAAGAAATATTAAGTTACTGTGAACAATTGTAAATTATGTAAATTAAATTATGTAAATTAAATTAATTATCACCCACACAGATGGGTTTTGCCTGTGTAGATGCGGTTTCTAACCGCCTTTTAAATGTACAACCAACAACTATACAAATGATTACCGGAAAAACTAAAATTTTGGGAGTAATTGGACACCCTATAGAACATTCTCTGTCACCATTGATGCACAATGCCGCTTTGACTAAACTGGGATTAGATTATGTATATTTACCTTTTCCCGTTGCCCCAGAAAATTTAGCAACAGCGATCGCAGGTTTTGCTAGTATTGGTGTTGTAGGCTTTAGTATCACAATTCCTCATAAGCAAGCAATATTACCTTTATTATCGGAAATTTCCCCTATTGCTCAAGCTATTGGTGCTGTAAATACCGTTGTGAATAAAGGTAATAAATGGTTAGGTACAAATACAGATGTAGAAGGATTTATCGCTCCTTTACAAACAACATATCATCAAGATTGGAGTCAGAAAAAAGCGGTAATTTTAGGGAATGGTGGTGCTGCGAGGGCTGTTGTTGCTGGTTGTATTCAACTTGGTTTAGCCGAAATTCACGTTGTGGGGCGGAATTTACAGAAATTACAAGTATTTGAGCAAAGTTGGCAAAATTCACCCTTTGCAGATAAATTCCAGGTCCATGAATGGACAGAGTTACCAAATTTACTTCACCAAGCTAACCTGTTAGTAAATACAACCCCCATAGGAATGTATCCCCATGTTGAACAATCACCACTGAGTAGTCAAGAAATGGGTTATTTACCTGGTGATGCCATCGCCTATGATTTAATATATATCCCTAAACCAACAAAATTTTTGCACCTAGCCCAAAAACAAGGGATAGTAACTATTGATGGTTTAGAAATGCTCGTACAACAAGGTGCAGCAGCCTTAAAAATCTGGTTACAAAAAGAAACAGTTCCCGTCACGCAAATGCGTCAAGCATTACAAAATCACTTGGGAATTTAAGGAGTCACATAATCTTAGATTTGAGATTTGACTCCCTCTTCCCCTGCTTCTTCTACTGTTCCTGTACCTGGGAATTATCAATAGATACAGGAAGTTGATATTTTTGACTAATGACTTTCAGAGCATTTTGCAAACTTTGGAAGTGAAGCAGCATGGTGGGATTATTAGCTTGTAATAAGCTTTGATATTCAACAGTTAAGCGAATATTAATTTTATTCTTCTCGATGGCAAAAGTACAAATCTTAATGTTACTGGTACAAGTCTTATTGAGATCAGTTTTGACCTGATTCATGACTGCGAGAACTTCTTGAGAGGACATTGTTGATAATTTTTCTTTTTTAGCATTGTCATCTGCTACAATTATTTTTGACTGATAGGTTGCTAAAAGTTTACTCGCGTCCTGAAACCCAAAACTGTCTTCAGGAATGGTTTTTAAGCTATTAATTGCTGTCTGTAAATTAAATTTTACCTGTTGCCAATCAGTAACGGATTTAGCAGTAGCTTGACCTTTGATAGCTGCGTCCCCCAAAGTTTTAGCACTAGCAATTTTTTTCAGCCATGTTTCTTCTTTAATTAACTGCTGGGTAGTAGTGTTTAAACTATTTTCATATCTTGATAAATTCTCTTGTACTAATTGACGAAATTCACTTTCATCTTTAACGGTATTTAGTCGAGTGATTGCTTGTCTCAACAAATTTTGTCTATTGCGTAATTCAGACCAAGTTTTAGCAGGATCTAGAGTTGTTTTCTCTACAGATTTAGCTGTCCGTAGAGCCTGGAATACTTGGTTAATTTTTAACAACTTTTGAGAAAAATTATTAACTAATTCCTGAGATTCTCGATAACGAGGAGACCATTGAGGTATTTTTTGTAAATCTGCTACTACCTCGTCTAGTTTTTGTTGTATTGCTAATAACTCTAAATCGGTTTTGGTACTTTTGATCTGTTGCTGATATTCACCTTTAAATTTTTTGGCTGTTTGCAATTCTTTACACTCCAAAATTACACAACCACGATGGAGAACAAAAGTACCACTCAGGTAAAGGAAGACGATAAATACAGTAGTACCAATTATAGACACAGGGGGAAATGATCGTAATAAATGTCTTTTTTCCGGTTGATCTGGGATATGAACAAAAGGATCAGACCCTTGGTTAATTTCCTGGGATTTATCTTCATCCTCAGATAGATTCTGTAAAATTGAATCTAGTGAGGAATGGTTTAAAAAGGAGGCCTTAGGACTGGAGACAAATGAATCAGGAATAGGTTCGGTTAAGAGAGTTTCTTCCTCCGCTGTCGGCATGGGAGAATCTAGGAAATATTGAGCATAGGGAAGCTTTTCCCCAAAAACTCTCAAGAAAAATTGGATATGTTGAGTTTTGTAGTTGAATTGGGATTGTAATGTTTGTGCCAAGACCTCAAAAACTTGCTGAGTGTCAATAGTCACATTTGGACGGTGTTCAGTGAGAATCATCAATAAATCATTTTTGATGGCGCATTTTACCTGAAAATCCCGAATATCAGTCACTTTTGCTGCTAATCTTTTTTGCAAAATATCGCCTAAAAGTAGTAGTTCTTGTTGTTCAACTGTAATGTTCATGAAGCGTTACCGTCACTTTTTCCGTATAGTTTTGATGATTAAATAGACTGGAGATTGACACACAAATGAGGAAAATTCGTAGCTAGATGCAAACCCTGATTTCGAAGCCAAGACAATCATTTTTTAACCAATATTGAATTATTGACGAAAAACACCGCCAAGAGTTTCGCGTGAAGTCTTATACTTTTTTTATACAATTAGATTATAAATTAGACAATGGCAAAAAAATTTTCAGTTAACCACAGCCAAATTCCATAATCTTCAGGATCATTGACAATATTTAGATCTTCTCAAGAGTGCATAGCGTTGGAGTTATCAATACAAGGTGTGTTTCAATGGACTTATTAGAGTATCAAGTTAAAGAATGGTTTGGTAAAATTGGGATTCCCGTCCTACCGTCCCAAAGAATAGATCATCCCACAGACTTAAAACGGTTGAAAATCCCTTACCCCATTGTACTCAAGTCCCAAGTACAAGGAGGGGAAAGGGAAAAAGCTGGAGGGGTGAGAATCGTAGAAACAACAATTGATGCCATAGCTGCGGCACAAAATATATTTAATTTACCAATTTGGGGACAATTTCCAGAAGTCTTATTGGCAGAATCAAAGTATGATGCTCAAGAGGAGTTTTATCTTGCTGTAGTTTTGGATACTGCGCTGTGTCGTCCCGTTTTATTGGGTTGTACGGAAGCAAATATTGACTGGGAAACAACAGGAGAAAAATTCCAGCACGTAGTTGTCGAACAAGAATTTTCTCCATTTTACGCTCGAAGACTGGCTTTGAAAATGGGTTTACGGGGTACTTTGATGCAGTCTGTAAGCAATATTGTTGAGAAACTGTACCAGTTATTTATCCAGAAAGATTTGGACTTAGTAGAAATTAATCCTTTGGGTGTGAACTCAACAGGTCAAGTTATGGCTCTGAATGGTAAAATCAGGGTTAATGAACGAGCTATTAACCGTCATCCCGAAATAGCTGACATGGCCGCAAAAATGGTCGGTGGTCGTCATGGTAATCAAAAAAACAACGACTTTTTAGGTAGTTGGGATAGCTTAGAAATGCCAGGTAAAATCGGTATCTTAGGTAACGGCAAAGGTTCTATATTTACAACATTGGATGCGGTTGTTTATGCAGGTGGTAAACCTGGTAAATGTGTCAATTTGCGTCATTCATTTATGAGTGATACTAAATTGACAACTTTTAGCGATCGCTTGATCAGTAGTTTGAAAACTTTGTCCGAAGATCAAAGTATTCAAGTTATTTTAATCAACTTTTTAGGAACTATTCCTCAAGCTGACAAACTTCCCGAAATTATGGGTAATTTTCTGCAATTAAACAGGAGTGAAATCACATCTGAGATGCTAATTACTAATAATAAGATTCAAAATCAGGTGAATTTACCCCATTTAGTTTTCCGTTTAGTTGGATCTCAATTTAATGATCTTAGAGAATATATAGCCACATTAAAAAACACCAATCAATCAATTATCTTAGCAGAGGATTTAGACGAAGCAGTTAAAGAAGCAGTTCGTTTAGTTAGATTACCTGAAGATAAAAAGAAAAGCAGGGAAGTAAAAGTTAAAAAATAAAAATTGAAGATAAGCATTCAGATGATGTCATCAGATTCCCAACTTCTTTAATTTATTGTATTCATAAATAAAAACGCCCTGCTGATGCAGTCGGGGATCTGAGGATGAACGATTTTTATAAATGAACACTCGCAAATTAAATTACCCACTAACAAATTATGAACTTAACACCAGAAAGTAAAGTTTTAATCCAGGGATTTTGTGAATTTATCTCAGCAAATCATATTGCTCAAATGCAAGCTTACGGTACAAATTTGGTAGCTGGTGTCAATCCTGGACATGGTGGACAGCAAATATATAATCTACCAGTATTTGATTTAGTTGAGGAGGTTGTTGCCAAATTTGGACAGATTGATACAACAATTATTTGTGTTCAACCTGATCAAGTTTTGGATGCAGCATTAGAAGCAATAGCTTCTAATATCCCCCAAATTATTATTATCACTGCTGGTGTACCACCCCTAGATATGGTGCAATTACTTCGGAAAACAGAAGCAGGTGAAACCTTAATTATCGGTCCAAATAGTCCGGGAATTATCGTCCCCGGGAAAATTCTTCTGGGTACTCACGAACGTGAATTTTATATCCCAGGTTCTGTGGGAATTGTTAGCCGTAGTAGTACCCTCACCTATGAAGTCGCTTGGGAATTAACAAAGGTGGGTTTGGGTCAGTCAATTAGTGTTAGCATTGGCAGTGATACTATTGTCGGTTCTTCATTTCTGCAATGGTTACAAATTCTCGATGAAGATGACACCACAGCAGCCATTGTTTTAATTGGCCAACCTGGTGGAGGCAGTGAAGAAGCAGCCGCAAAATATATTGCTGAAACAATTGATAAACCTGTAGTTGCCTATATTGCCGGTAGACACGCACCACCCACACAAAATTGGCAACAAACAGGAACTTTAGCCACTGTAATTGGACGTTCTGCTAATTTTGGCACGGTAGAAAGTAAATTGGCTGCTTTTGAGTCGCTCAAAATTCCTCTGGCCGATAGTCCATCTCAAATTCCTGAATTACTGAAAAAGCAAATTTAACTAACAGGCGATCGCACACAGAAACACAAGTTAGGTTGGCGTTAAAAATTGTCGTTATGACCAGGGAACAGGGAACAGGGAAGAGGTTTTCGACAACTTTACTTTTCGTTACTTGTGTCGGTTTTTTTTGCGTTCAGCTACTTAAATAGACATCGTTGTTTAAATCACGAATATTATTTTCTAAATGAATTGGTAATTTTGCATTACTGCTAATATAAATAATACCTGAT
>NZ_KE384593.1:79041-80131 GCF_000426905.1 Dolichospermum circinale AWQC131C | reverse complement strand
AAGCGCAACCCAACGCAATAACATTATAAAGATGTTGGGTTTCATTCTTCAACCCAACCTACAACTACTGACCTTGCCCCTGGTAACAGTTACGCTATATTTATACCTACCATCAAAAAAAGGGTTGACATAGTACCAATATTGATCCTATAATTGAGCTATCAACATTATGGCATTCTATCTAAAGTTCAATTTCTTATGATCAGCATTTATCCACCTTGACTGGGAACAGTGTTTAAGGTTTCTACATTCGTGCATTGTTAATACTGAGTAAAATCTAAGTGATTTTAATTAATTGACATTGACATGGATTTTATATACAAAAGGAAACCTGAAGATGACACAAATAAAAAAAATCCTTGCTGAACTCAAAAATAATCCTCAGAACGTAAACTTTACTGATTTAGTAAAGGTTTGCACTCATTATTTTGGAGAACCTAGACAGCAAGGGACAAGCCACTGTGTCTACAAAATGCCCTGGGGTGGAGATCCGCGAGTCAACATCCAAAGCGACAAAGGAAAGGCAAAGCCCTATCAAGTTAGACAAGTTTTGGATGCGATAGAAAAATTAGCAGCAATTGAAGAAACTGAGGAATCGGAAAATGGTTAATCACAACCACTATACATATAGAGTTACTTGGTCACAAGAGGATCAAGAATTTGTGGGTTTGTGTGCTGAATTTCCTAGTCTGTCTTATCTTCATGAAGATAATTTTACTGCTCTCAAAGGTATTATAGAGCTAGTGAAAGATATACTAACTGATATGGAAACTACTAGGGAGATACCTCCAGAGCCATTAGCAGAAAAGCAATATAGTGGTAAATTTCAGGTACGCATCACTCCGGCACTACACCGCAAATTAGCTATAGAAGCCGCAGAAGAAAAAGTTAGTCTGAACCGATATATCAGTTATAAACTTGGTTGATTATTGATTAATGAAATTTATTTTGGTGGAGGCTTGGCTTAAAGCCTCTTTTTTATGATAATTTGCCAATTCTCCTTTTCTCAGGCTATTTTAACAGTATTGTGAAATATATCTTTCGCTGACATAAAAATTTAAAGTGATATTTTATCCTAAATTATACCTGA
>NZ_KE384593.1:78495-78826 GCF_000426905.1 Dolichospermum circinale AWQC131C | reverse complement strand
ATTGCATATTTATCATGTAACTTTTTGTGGACTTTATTCTGCACTAATTTATTTAATTGTTGATAAATTTTCTGGAATACTTCTTGACTTCGATGAGTGTTGGCTTTGGAAAATGTGGAAATATCTACATCAAAACCTGTATTATTTAATCGTTTAAATAAATCTCGCATACTCCTTAAGCTATTATCCAGAGCATAAGCCAACCAACACTCAACAAAAAGACGGCTGTTTAAAACAGGATAATCATTTTTGGGTAGTCCTTCCAGGATATTTTTGACAATCTTGGGAAATGAGTTTATGATCATGGTTAATCAAAATATTTTAATCCTTC
>NZ_KE384593.1:31325-78485 GCF_000426905.1 Dolichospermum circinale AWQC131C | reverse complement strand
GCCCAAAATTTAACATATTTTGGGCTATTTTTATCAGGCTTTTCTTAACATTCAACACTTCTGTTTCAACTGCTATTTTTTGCCCCTCCTTTTCTGCTCCTAATAGTCTTTCTGCTCCTAAATCAATTCTAAAGTCAAGACCATCTACTGTAAATGATAAAGGATCGTCAGTAATTAACCAACCATCTTTTTCTAAAGCTAACCTAACTGCATTATGAAAAAAATCTTTCGCGGACATATAAAATTAAAGTGATGATGTTTAATTATGTTACTTCCCAGTCTTGTAATTGTAATTCAGGAATGCGGGAAAACTCCCTAGTATTGTGTGTAACTAATATCAAATTATTAGCTAAAGCAATAGCAGCAATTTGTAAATCGTAACCACCAATGGGTGTTCCTTTGCTAGTAAGTTCAGCACGAATATTACCGAAAATTATAGCTGCTTCATCATTAAAGGGTAAAGAGACGAATTTATCAAGAAATCCTTGTTGTAATTTTAAATTACTATCCGGTTTAGCACTCCGCATAGCACCATAGAATAATTCACTTTTGACAATGGAACAAACTGCAATTTCAGAAATTGAGATACTATCTAATTTCTCTTTTAGATGAATATTTTTACCTTTAAGATAAATAATACAGGTATTGGTATCTAATAAGTAAATCATCAGAATGCTTCTCTTTCAGGTTGTTCTAATTGTGGATGTCTAATAAATGTTTCATCTTGGATACAACCATAAAAATCACTCAATTTCATAGTTTGTTCTGTTGCTGTTTCTTCTTTTGGTACAGCTATTTCATAAATAACAATAATATCAAATTCAGTTCCTTCTTTAGCCTGTGGTAAATGAATTTTTAATAGTCCATCTTTACCAATGCGCGATCGCAGTCTTAAACTTTCCATTTTTAATTTTCCTTTCTTTAGTAATTTGCGATTTTTCGACATTACTTTATTTTATCATTGTTTTAGATTAATTTATATCCTACTCTCATTATTCTTTACCTAGTAATAATTTGTAGGTTGGGTTAAGCGAAGCGCAACCCAACGCAATAACATTATAAAGATGTTGGGTTTCGTTCCTCAACCCAACCTACGTAACTAAAGGTTTTATGGAAAATAAAAAAAGGAAAATAAAATTAAGTATTAAGGAATATATTAGGATCAAATTCCTCATCAAATTCTCCAATTAGTGTTTCTCGAATTTCTGTAAAATCCTGAACTAAGCTAAAAAGATCTTCTGTTTTTTGTAACATTGGAGAATTAGTTTCTTTATCAATATCTCTCAGCTTTTTAATATTATCAAATAACGTTTGATCAGAATACCATGCCCTTCCAAATCGCACTTCTTTAATTTTGATTTTATTCTTATCTTCAATTAGCTCCTGGAAGTTTTTAAGTGAACTTTCAGCTATTGTGAGAGCTTCGTTATGTTCTATTACTACCGGACGTTTTCTAGCTTTACGATTACGAATACGTTTTTGTTTGCCTTGAATCTGCTCTTTTAATGCTTGAATTATTTGTTCAGCTTCCTCTTTCTTTTGTTCATTAATTTTATTTAATCTCTCCTGTCTTTTTTCACTAGGACTTTTTTCTTTAGGATATTTATCTAGATAAGCTGCTACAGCTTGTTCTTGATATTCCTTGATGTTATTGTCAATTTTAAAAGTATTTGCAAATAATTCGACTAACAGTTGAATAGTTTCTTTATTTTGACCAGCCCATATATAAAGTGGCGTGGTTTGTGAATACTTACTCCTAAGTTCTGAAATATTTTCTTGGCGACTTTTAATATATGCTTTGTGATGTGTCATTTCTTGCTGAGAGTATTTACTTGCTTTTTTTATGTATTCTGCTGCTAGTTTATCCGACTGAAGATACAGTTTGTCTATCTTTTCTTGAGCATAATTTCCTAAATTACCTGTTTCTAAAGCTTTTTCTATTCCGATAAAACTACTTTTAACTTGTATAGGAAAATAACAATCATTCCATTTAATAATTACATCCCATCGCAAACCAACATCAGCGACACTATCAGATGGAGTTTGAGCCGCAGTAATTCCAGGAAGTGCATTCAAGGCACAACAAATAACATCAACAGTTTTTTGTCCATGTTCATGATTACTGCTTGTTTCCAAATAGCCTCCAAGAAATTCGTTACACATACTCCCAACAAATTCGGGAGATTGAGAATAGCATTTACCCCGGACACCATACAAATTTCGATCAATTCTACCGGAAAGTACAAAACGATTTTTGGCATCTTGAGATAATTCTAGCTCCCCAGCACTTTTTGAAAGTTGTATAAGACTGGGAACAAGTGATTTACTGTCTACTTTAGATTCTTTAATTTTTTGCTGCTGCAAGAAAACCAAACATTTTTCTAGTAGCAATTTTTGCTGATCTTTTGTAAGTGATTGCCACCATTTATTAGTGGCAATTCCATCATTTATACCGTTTTGCCACTCTAAAAGTACATCAGTGGGAATGGAAATTGGTAAGTTTAAATTAAAATTTATTATCATAAGATAATTCTCCAGTATTAGATAAGTGATTAAATTATTTTAAATATTGATAAATTAATCATATTAAGAAAGTTTCTTAATACAAGTTAATACACCAGATTAGCAATAAATACATTACAGACAAATATAGATTAATTAACTAAACATCTGCAAAAAAGCCTTCAAATCATTTAATATAGGATGTTCAAAATCCCATATTTTTGATTTATCGGACATTGCATATTTAAAACTACATTTTTCCTTTGCTTGATTTCTTTCTCTTTTGGAACAAGTATCAAATCTTAAATATATAGAAACCCAAAACTTATTAAAATCCTTAATTTTGATTTCTTTTCCACGACTTGCTAAACAACTTTTCCAACTTTCTAAACAGTCAGCATAAATCGAATTTTCTTTCTTAATCATTTTTAAAACTGTTTCTAACTCTCCTTCTCCATTAACATTCGTAAAGTAACAAGCTATTTGAAAATTACAACTATCAAAATTTATATCCACAAAATTATTAATTTCTGTCAATAATTGTGTTCCTGGAAAAACCGATTGAATGCAATCATTAACAAAATTAATTCTCTCAATTTCTTGTTTATCATCAATATCAATAACAATACCTATTCGTTCAACTTTACCTTTTTGTATATCCGCTTTTAAATCATCGAGAGCTTTTTTGAGTTCTTTAGGACTTAACCCTTCCATGGATTTATAATCATCCTCAGAAATCATAATTGCAGGAGCAACTTCTATATTAAAATTAAGGTAACGAATAATTGCCTGTAAAAAATATTGATCATTTGGACTTTCTACAATCAAAATATTGCTACTCACCTCTGACCTCCTTATTGTGACTTATACCATACTCTAAAGTATCTAAATCTCTCTTAATAGCAACTATTTTACCAGTTTTCACATTTCTAGTTAACTCAAAATGAGCAGCCATATTTTCATACTCAGCACCAGCTTCAATAAAAGATTTAATCATTTCTAAACTGTGAGTTGTAGCAAATATTTGTACATCTAACTCCTTAGCTAATCTGTACAAAATACTCCAAAAAGCAACTTGATTTGAGTGATGAATACCATTTTCTATCTCATCAATTAATATAATACTATTCTCATTATTCACAATCCTTAAAATAATATCCGCGATACGATTTATGGCATCACCAAACAAAGCTAAAGGCAACCTTTTTTTTCCTTCTTTCTTCACCCAAATATTTCCTTCACCAATAGTCATTGTCTCTATACTAATAATAGCAGGATCAATAACTTGAAAGGTGCTGAGAAGTTCTTGATCTTTATCTTTTAAACGAGATTTATCAAATTCCTCTGCCAGTTCCCTGCTACCAACTCTTAAGAAGGAGGGGATAAAAAAAGCATCTTTAATATCAGGAACTTTAATATCTCTGGCTATAATACCCTTAACACTAGACATGATTAATGTTTCAAATGCTTCTCCATTATTAATTGTTGTTTTTAGGTGCATTACAGATTTTACAGACTCACTTCCTGAAAAAAGACTGATAAGTTTTTCGTTATCATCATTATTATCCTGTTGATATGTATCTTCTAAATTTTGCACAGATTCATCTACAAATACTTCAATTTTTTTGGATGAATCATTTTCTAGGATAGCTTCAATCTCTATTGGATTATTTTTATTTTCTTCAAAAAAGAAGTAATTCCAAGTATTTTCTGGTAAAGATTGTCTAAACTTTGATGATTCTCTTCTTATTTGTCTTAGTAAAAAAATAGTATCTGGTCTTGGTTTACTATTAAGAAATAATGCTTCTAATAATGCAGTTTTACCAATATTATTTTTTCCACTAATTAAATTAATTTTGTCGAAGCCAGATATTTTTAATTCCTCAAAATATCTAAAATTTTGAATCCTAATATTTTTAATCACTGTAACCTCCATGCTACGTTATCATTCCCAGTTGGGTTATCGGTTTGACGTTAAGTTGACACCAATTGCTAAACCCCTACATTTTATAGACAGGGAATTAATTCCCTGTCATCGCTTTTAAATGATTAAGTTCCAGAAGTCCAAGAATTGATATAGTCAATTTGCTCGGCTGTCAAACTATCAATGAAAATGCCCATAGCTTGCAACTTCAAACGAGCAATTTCTTCATCCACTTCTCTAGGAATAGAGTGCAAACCAGCAGCTAAACTACCCTTATTCTTCACCAGGTATTCAACAGCTAAAGCTTGGTTAGCAAAACTCATATCCATAACCGCGCTGGGGTGTCCTTCAGCAGCAGCCAAATTAATCAAACGTCCTTGTCCGAGTACAACTACGGATTTACCATTTGTCAATTTATACTCTTCTGTGAAAGGACGGACATCCTTGATTTCCTTAGCATTAGCAGCTAAATATTTCAAATCAAGTTCTAAATCGAAGTGACCAGAATTACAAACGATCGCACCGTCTTTCATCACATCGAAGTGTTCACCGCGAACGACGTGCTTGTTACCTGTGACAGTAATGAAGATATCACCGTGAGGCGCTGCTTCTGCCATTGGTAGCACGCGGAAACCGTCCATAACGGCTTCAATTGCCTTGATGTGGTCAATTTCGGTAACGATGACGTTTGCACCCATGCCACGGGCGCGGAGGGCTGTTCCCTTACCACACCAGCCATAACCGACAACGACAACAGTTTTACCAGCTAATAAGATGTTTGTAGCGCGGATAATTCCGTCTAAGGTAGATTGACCAGTACCATAGCGGTTATCAAAGAAGTGCTTGGTGTCTGCGTCGTTGACGTTCATCGCAGGGAAGGTAAGAACGCCTTCTTTAAACATGGCGCGTAACCGTACGATACCAGTTGTGGTTTCTTCGGTGCTACCAATTAAATCAGCTATTTGGTGTTGACGATGTTGAACTAATTCTGCTACCACGTCGCTACCGTCATCAACAATGATGTTGGGGCGATGATCTAATGCGATTTGCACGTGGCGGTTATAGGTGGCGCTATCTTCGCCTTTTTGAGCAAATACAGCAATACCATGATCAGCTACAAGGCTTGCAGCTACGTCATCTTGAGTTGATAAGGGGTTACTTGCAATTAAAACTGCATCAGCACCACCGGCTTTCAGAGCGATCGCTAAATGTGCTGTTTCTGTAGTAACGTGGGCGCAAGCAACTAAGCGTAAACCAGCAAAAGGCTTTTCAATAGCAAAGCGATCGCGGATTTGCTTCAATACGGGCATTTCTCGTCCAGCCCATTCAATACGTTGTCTTCCCAAGGGAGCGAGAGCGAGGTCTTTAACCTCGTGCTTTAAGGGAGCAGCTACAGTCATGAAAATTATCCTCTAAAAGATGATTCGGTCATTATTCCACACAGTCCCCCAGAGGGACTATGTTAGTATAGCCTCAAAATTTTATTTTTATTTTGAGGTCTTTACGTACTGTACAAGGTTTTCTTATTCCTAGCCATATTTTCTGGTAATTAGTAACCAGCAAGGGAGAAAGTCTGGGAAACTAGCTTCACCTCTGGTATGAGCAATGTTAACGCCCTATCTGACTTTTGGCTTTTTGATTATTCTCTGGTATTGTAGCAACTGATTGGTAATGGGTTATGGATTATGGGTTATAGCCAATTCCTATTTTCCCATTGACACAAGGAGGTGTTTTCATGATACTTCGATTTTTAGCGATCGCCGGGACAATGGCAATCACCATTGGCTCTGTCAACAAAGCTACAGCCCAGATTTCTCCTTTACCTTTGGTGTCCACTGCCAGTATTCTCAGTAATAGGGTAGATGAAAAAGAATATACTAAACGAGCAAACCCATTAATATTGGTAAATAAAATTAATGATGGGTTGCAACACAATCCAAAAGAAGCAAATCAAGAACAACAAACTCGGTTTTTAGTGCAGCAAGGGGGAATTGCTGCTGTCAGCACACTAGCAATAATAGCAGTTAGTTGGAGTATGGGACGTTGGCAAAAACGTTTAAGCGAAAATGAAAATAAATCAACTCCGCCTACTTCCACAGAGACGCAACCAATAGCTACACTATTAAATCAAAAACAACAGCAGCATCTTCAAGAAGTCAAAAAAAGACTGTTTCAAACTGCACAAGTAATGCTTTGGGGCGGCGGTACTTTGATCATTTTAGGACTATTTCCCTACACCAAACCCTTACAAATTGGGATTCTCGCTATTGCTCAAATTCCTATTAAGTTAACTATTGTGGCTGTGGGAACTTACGTAGCTATACGGTTTACCTATGCCTTAATAGATCACTTTACCTCAACAATAGTTAGTGGTGGTGCTTTATTAACACCAGAAACATCCGCACGGCTACAACTAAGAATATCTACATTTTCCAGCGTGACTAAAAGTATCACTACCATAATCTGGGTAGGAGCAGGTAGCTTATTAGCACTGACATCTTTAGGTATAAATATCGTTCCACTTTTAGCCAGTGCAGGTTTACTTGGTGTAGCCCTATCCCTCCCCTCTCAAAACTTAATCAAAGACGCAATTAACGGCTTTTTGATTATTTTTGAAGATCAATACGCCCTTGGTGATATGATAACAGTTGGTACTGTGGGCGGTTTAGTCGAAAAATTGAATTTACGAATGACTCAAGTTCGAGATTCCGAAGGACGCTTAATCACCATTCCCAACAGCGAAGTCAAAATTGTCGCTAATCTTTCCAGTCGCTGGTCACGGGCTGATTTAACAATTCCGGTTTCTTACCAAGCTAATGTAGATCAAGCCCTGACACTGATCGAAGATGTGGGTTTAGACATGACTCAAGACCCCCAATGGCAAGATCAAATTCTCGAAAAACCTAATGTATTGGGAATAGATAATTTTAGCGATCGCGGTATCATGATTAGAATCTTAATTAAAACCCAACCCCTCAAACAATGGGCTGTAGCGCGAGAATATCGTCGTCGGCTCAAAATCACTTTAGACGCAGCCGGAATTAATATTCCCGTACCGCAACAAGCAAATTGGGTAAATGAGATATAATCACTAGTTTTTGTTTTGCGTCAAGGCGCGAAGAAGTAAATTGATTCAGGATGTGGTGCAAATAAATAAGAACCGCTGTCAGCTTCTCTCCGCAATGGGGAGAGGTTTACCAGAGCCGTTAAATAGTCAATAATATTGATATTGGTTGAACTCACGCCTGATCTGGCTATATTAGTAAATTTGTACTATACTATAGGAATGGTCTTCACAGATGGAAGGACTACACCTATGATCAAGTATTATATTCTCAGTCTTAACCCCACTGCCAAGCACGAATGGGATCGTTGTATTATCCGTGATCCTTTAACTGCAAAACGTCCAGATATAGCCCAAATAATTTCCCAGGCTGTAGGTACAGATACAGGCAGTTATTTAGTTAGTGTAAATATTGAGGTTAAAGTATTAGAAGCAGCATCAACACCATCAGCAGTGTCATTTCCCGAAATATCTGTACCCACCCAACAGAGGGAAGCAGCATAGAAGGTGTAGAGTATGCGCTTTAGCAAACTTTATCGTAGGTTGGGTAAAAATGGTGTTACCCAACAGTAAATAATTGTTTGCTTAAGTTCAAAAATTAAAAATAGCCCAAGCAGATCATATCCATAATAATAGCACAAAAATCAAAGGGTAATTATGAGTCTTGAAATAACGTATTCACGTTCACTTATTGACAACATTCTCAAGATTATTGAGAATAAAGTGATTTATTCTCAATAAACATCAACTTGGCGCAATTTTGGAAAAACAGTCATTTAAAAAACTTATATTTCCTCAGCAGCAACCGCGTGTACCTGAAAAACCAGAACCGCATATTTTCGCACTGCGGTTAATGATTCTGAAAAACCTATGAGACATCTAGAAATAAAGACTGAGGAACATCTCTACTGGATATAAACTCAAACTCCCGAATTATGGCAAGTGCATAAAAATAATTTTTAGCAGTTCAGCACGAGTAAAAGGTTTAGTTAAATATCCAGAAGCACCGACAAGTCTAGCTTTGACCTGATCAATAATTCCTTTATTACTAGTCACAAAAATGATAGGAATATGTTTAAACATAGAATTATTGCGGATAATTCGACATAGTTCATAACCATTAATTCCTGGCATATTCAAATCCAATAAAATCAGATCGGGCTTATGTCTAATAATTGACATAACTGCTTTAACTGGTTCATTAATAGTCACCAAAACAAAATTTTCATCTTCTAGATAGCGACTGATTTCCTTGAGAATTGTGGGACTATCATCCACAGAGATAATTTTGTAAGTTTTGTGTCTAGTTATCGAATTTGTATTCACCTTTTCGGGTACAATGTCCTCTTGAGGTAACTCAGAAATATCGGGTGATATCTGTGAAACTGCTACATTTTCCTGAGAAACGATTGGAGTTTCTCCAGAAGGATTTGTACTTGGTGCTACATTTGAAAGAAATAATTTATCCTCAGCTAATTCTGTGCTATTGTCAAAAAGTAGTAATGAACGTCCACAGGTTTTTGGTAATTTATCAAATGGAGGATCTGGTTCATGTAAGACAATAGAACCTTTAACAATATATGGGTATAAACTCAAAGCTAGTTGCAATTCATCTTGATTTATGATCACTGCTAGATGACGCAAGCTAAAACCCTTCATCCAATGAATGATATTTTCCGGTAATGGTGGTAGTCTTTTGTCATAAAATTTGCTACTAACCAATAAATACGGACGCTGATAGGGAGAAGATATATACCTACCAAGATCACGCCAATTTTGCAGATGATTTTGACATTCTTCCGTGATAGAATAGACATCTAATTTACAAATCTTGTTGAGATTATTAAATGTTTCTGTTAATTCATAAGTGCCTGTTTCAATGAGGAGAAATGATGCAATGACTTCTTTAACTAATTCTTGAATGAGTAATGCTGCTTGAGTAGGAAGAAGATATTGTTGAGTTACGAGCCAATTAATAGCTTCATATTCAGGAGGTTGCTTTGGTAAATTCTGGTAATCTTGATTTTCAAACAACAAGCGCATTTGTACACGCACTTCATAATCTAGCAGAGGAATTTGTTGATGTTGACGACGTATATGTCTTTCTAGTCTATCAAAAGGTTCTACCGAATGAGTGGCATAGATAATTTTCCCTTTATTGAGATATATCAACCAAGACACAGAGTTACTAAATACCTGTAAACAGGTGCTTTCGTAACAATTAGTTAATTGTCTCAATAAACCCTGGGGAGATAGTTTGGTAAAAGTGCCAGTATTCTTCATATGTTCACATTTTTTTGCGGATACATCAACACACTATTGGAAAAGATTAAATATCAGGTGGGAATATGATACCATATTGAAAACTTGTACTCATCAGAGTTATTAAATCAATGAATATCAATGATCAACATCTGCTGAAGATGAGTCAGTTTAGAGCTATTAGTTTTTAGAGTTTCTCATGAGAGTTTTTTAAAAGTTATCAGATTTTATCTTGATAAATCACATACTAATAATAGTGATCATGCTGAGATTTCCTTGATAATTAGACCTGATCAAACTTCATATTAGATTCCTCCTATACCCGGATTAAAAATGATGAATTTACTTTTGTTAACAGAGACAAAATTCCCCATAGAATCTTTAAAAATTTATGGATGTAAATGTATATATTGATTATTACAGCAGATTCCCAGGCAACAGACTAGAGAATTTAGGTAAAAAACCAGTTCTTCAGTCAATTTTACTCCTGATGGCAATTTGATGTAAGGTTGCGCTATGTTTTTCCCTCAGAAATTATGGAATTACATAAACAAATAAATTCCCTGATTTTAACTTTAGCCAAGATCAATGATGGTACTCGATAAAAGATAACATTAAACATCCCCATAAATTACCAGTAAGTAGTGGTGAGACGTGGAGAGTTAGGGGATAAACATTGACCAAGTCAATATCTGAGCTAAGAAACTCAAATATATCCCTAAAAATACCATAATTTTAACCATACTAGCTCCAGAAACTATATACTTTGAGTAAAAGGAAAATAAAACCTTGGATTATAACATAACACCAAAAGTTATGATTGATACATTTAACCTTGATGAAGTTGTAGAATTTGCGGAAAATCCCGAACCACGTTGTCCATGCGTGCTATTGCTAGATACATCTGGCTCAATGCAAGGGGAACGAATCGAAGCCTTAAATCAAGGTTTGCTGAGTTTAAAAGATGAACTGGTGAAAAATTCCCTAGCAGCCAGAAGAGTGGAGATAGCAATTATTACCTTTGATAGTAGTGTTAATATCGTCCAGGACTTTGTAACTGCCGAGCAATTTAACCCTCCCATTTTAACAGCCCAGGGATTAACAATCATGGGTTCAGCAATTCATAAAGCATTAGATATTATTCAAGAGCGCAAATACCAGTATCGGAATAACGGTATTGCTTACTACCGTCCTTGGGTCTTGATGATTACTGATGGAGAACCCCAAGGGGAACTAGATCATGTGGTTGAACAAGCAGCCCAAAGACTGCAAGGGGATGAGTCCAATAAGCGTGTGGCCTTCTTTACAGTGGGTGTAGAAAATGCGAACATGAGCAGATTAAGTCAAATCGCTGTGCGGACACCACTGAAGCTAAAAGGATTAAACTTTATTGAGATGTTTGTTTGGCTGTCTACGAGTATGTCAGCAGTATCTCATTCTCAAGTAGATGAACAGGTAGCACTACCACCCATTGGTTGGGGATCTGTTTAATTAAAATTACAGCTAGATGTTCAAACTGAACTAGCTGTGGGAGACAAATTGTATGAAAACATCAAAACAGATTTCTCAATGGCGGATAGTAGCCGCCTCTGTGTGTGGAACTAGCCACGCCAAAAACCAGCAACTTTGTCAAGATGCCCACCATTGGCAGCTATTAGCAAACAATGTATTGATAATAGCAGCAGCCGATGGCGCGGGTTCTGCTAAACTAGGAAAAGTGGGATCAATGATTGCTGTAGAAACAGCAATAGAACATCTTGCCCTCCAAGAGATGACCAGTGATACCCTGAATAATGATGATTTTTTGCCGAATTTGCTAACTAATGCCATGTTAGTAGCCCGTCAAGCCATAGAAACGGAAGCCGAGGCGTGTAATCATCAACTTCATGATTTAGCAACTACCTTAATTCTGATGATTGCTACACCAGAGATTGTAGCTGTAGCCCAAATAGGAGATGGTTTAGCTGTAGCTAAGAATAGCATGGGGGATTTGATAGCATTAACCATACCCAACAATGGTGAGTACATTAATGAAACAACCTTCTTGACATCTCCCCAGGGCTTAGAGACCGTACAAATCAAATTATGGCGAGAAGAAATCCTGAATGTTGGTGTTCTCACCGACGGACTACAAATGCTGGCATTAAATATGGTTCTTGGTGATGGTGGTAGCGTCACTGCGGTTCCCTATAAACCCTTCTTTATGCCTTTGTTCGAGTTTGTAGCCAATGCTGAAGATAAAGTATTAGCAAAAGAGCAATTATATCGCTTTTTAAGTTCCCAGAGGATTACCCAGCGGACTGATGATGATTTGACTTTAGTTCTGGCTGCATTTAGCAGTTGTTAATTAACCCCAGATAATTGTAATTTTCCCATGCAGGTACTACGTCGTCTCACCAACCCAGAAATTCTCAACCTCTCTGTCAGTGTGGGACATGGAGGTGAAGCTTGTATATATGCAGTCCCATCGGATGAACATTTGGTAGCTAAAATCTATCATAAACCAACTATCTGCCATGGTGAAAAACTCCAGACCATGCTTCTGAATCCTCCAGTCAATCCTACAGCAAATTTAGGACATATTTCCATTGCTTGGCCACAGGAATTGTTAGAAGCAGCAGATGGTAGCGGTAGAGTGGTGGGCTTTATCATGCCACGAATTAGGGGAATGCGGCCAATTATGGATTTTTATAATCCAGGGACTCGCCGACAACACTGCCCATTATTCAATTATCAGTATTTAATGCGGACTGCTCGCAATCTGGCGGCCGCTTTTGCGGCTTTGCACGCCAGCCGATACTGCATTGGTGATGTGAATGAGTCGAATATCCTAGTTAGTGATACAGCTTTGGTGACATTGGTAGACACTGACTCCTTCCAAGTTCGAGAACCAGTACAGAATCTTGTCTATCGTTGTGCTGTGGGGAAACCAGAATACACCCCCCCAGAATTACAGAATAAAACTTTTGCTGACTATGACCGGGAAAGTTATCATGATTTGTTTGGTTTGGGTGTATTGATATTCCAGTTGTTAATGGAAGGAACTCACCCATTTTCGGGGATATTTAAAGGTGGGATAGAACCTCCTCCCTACCAAGGGCGGATACTTGAGGGTCATTTTACCTATAGTCAGAAGAAGCAAGTACCTTATGTGCCAACTCCTATTTCACCCCATTGGGATATGCTTCATCCCAGTCTACGGGATTTATTTGTGCGCTGTTTTGAAGACGGTCATGATCATCCACTATTACGTCCTAATGCTCAAACCTGGTTGTCAGCATTAACGGCGGCCGAAGAGGGTTTAGTGAGTTGTGCTGCTAATCCCCAGCATCTCTATCATCATCATTTACATAAATGTCCTTGGTGTGAACGGACTAAGCAATTAGGTGGAAGAGATCCGTTCCCGTCACTAGCGGCCATTCATTCTAAACAGCATTTGCAACCCCGGCGAAAATCTCAACGGCGCTATATTCCTACACCACGAATTACCTGGCCTGTTAAATCACATTATCGAGTCCATAGTTACCAGTCGGGATTTGGTCAGCAGTTTTCTCATCCTGTGGTTTCTAAAAAGTTAAACTCGAAGTTTTACGGTATAATTTTTAGTGTTATGGGATTGGGTATTTTGGGCTATTTGGACTTAATGATTAAATTTACTCGTCCTTTTGTTTCCCAAAATCCTTATGTGCAACAAAGTTTGATCTCTGAAAAAGATCATCAAACTCCTGAACCGAAAAACCTCTCTTTTATGGATTACTATCAACTTGGTGATATTGCTTATCAACAACAAAATTATAAACAAGCAATTGCCAATTTTACGGAAGCTATCAAAAAGAATCCCCAATATGTCAAAGGATATGTAAATTTGGGTAATGCCCGCTATAATTTGAATGATTATGAGGGTGCATTGGCAAACTATAACCAAGCTTTGAGGCTAAATGATCAAGAGGTTAAAGCTTATGTAAATCGTGGGAATGTTTATTATATGTTGGCGGACTATAGTAGCGATCCCCAGCAAGAATATAAACAAGCGATCGCCGATTTTACTACTGCTATTAACATAGATAAAAATGATGTTGAAGCTTATATCAGAAGGGGGATTGTCAGATTTGAAATTACCAAATACATCAATAATTCTCTTCAGGAATATCAAAAATCAATTGCCGATTTTACCCAAGCAATTAAACTCAATTCATCCAAGGTAGAAGCTTATTTTCAACGGGGTCTAGTTCGTTATCAAATTGCTCAATATAGCAGTAATTATGTAACAGAATATAAACGAGCGATCGCCGATTTTACCGAAGCATTAAAAATCAACCCCCGACTAGCTAAAGTTTATCTCAAACGTGGTATGGCTTACTATGAATTAGCACAATATGGGGAAAATGGGGCTGATAAAAATCAGATTCGAGCCGTGGCAGATCTACAAAAGGCTGCACAAGTCTCCCTGGAGAGAAATGATATGGATAATTATCAGCAAGCCCTCAGCAGCATTTGTATTGTCGCCACCCAGAAGTGTGATAGTTTATTACCTAAATCAACCCTAGTGGGGCAAAATAATTGATATATAGGACATTTCCAGAAAAGAATGTAGAGCCGAGAATCCCTAGCCATAAAAGAATGTAGAGACGTTCCATGGAACGTCTCTACAAAGTAACGTCTCTACAAAGTAATGTCTCTATAAGGTAACGTCTCTATAAGGTAACGTCTCTACAAAGTAACGTCTATGCAAGGGTTTTGAAATCATCAAAAATCATTTTCATACCCCAAATCAGCAACGCCGGACTCCTATCTGATTTTTGACCGTCGAGATTTTCACATCCCCGACTTCTTAGAGGAGTCGGGGATATTGTTGGCGAATCTGGGCATTACCCATACAAGCTCGCAGAATTATGTATATGAGATTTATTAATAGCTGGCGTGGCCTAGCCCTGAAACCCTTGACAAATCAAGAGTTTCTATTTTTTAAGCCAGTCGGTCATGTATTTAAAAATTAAATAGGAGTCCCATGTCAGTCATTTATTTATAAATATTTTACAGATACAATATGTTAATTTACTTATTCTTTATTATTTTCTAGAAAATTACAGTTAAATTATATTTATCTACCTAAAAAGAGAAAAGAAGAAATAATGATTTAACATTCTTCATATCATTGTGCGTTCTCTTCATCTCAAATTTGTGAAATTAGAAAACACCAGCAAATCTTTGAGGCAATTATATGAAAGCAGTGATTTTGGCGGGAGGCTTGGGTACAAGGTTAAGTGAAGAAACCAGTATCAGACCTAAACCCATGGTGGAAGTTGGTGGTAAGCCAATTCTCTGGCACATCATGAAGATTTATTCTGCTCACGGTATTAACGATTTCATCATTTGTTGTGGCTATAAAGGGTATATTATTAAAGAATATTTTGCCAACTATTTCTTACATATGTCAGACGTGACATTTGATATGCGATTTAATCAAATGAATGTCCATTCTGGATATGCTGAACCCTGGCGCGTCACCTTAGTAAATACAGGTGATAATACAATGACAGGTGGACGTTTAAAACAAGTTCGTGAACATATTGGTAATGAAACCTTTTGTTTTACCTATGGTGATGGTGTTAGTAATATCAATATTACAGAATTAATTAAATTTCATCAAGAACAAAAAACATTAGCAACACTCAGCGCGGTGCAACCAGCGGGAAGATTTGGAGCAATTGCTCTAGGACAAGAACAAACTAAAATAACTAGTTTTAAAGAGAAACCTGAAGGTGATGGTGCTTGGATTAATGGGGGTTATTTTGTTCTAGAACCCCAAGTAATTGATTTTATTGCTGATACTTCAACCGTGTGGGAGAAAGAACCATTAGAGAAATTAGCTGATTTAGAACAATTATCTGCTTATAAACATGATGGTTTTTGGCAACCAATGGACACATTAAGAGATAGAAATTATCTGGAGGATCTCTGGAAAAGTGGTAAAGCTCCTTGGCAAGTTTGGTAATAGTAATTTGAGATTTTAGATATTGGATTAGGGAAAGATTACTAATGTATGATTTTGCGATTATTGGTGGGGGAATAGTTGGACTTTCCACCGCAATGGCTTTAGGAGAGCGTTATCCCCATGAGAAAATATTAGTAGTAGAAAAAGAGAATCAATGGGCATTTCATCAAACTGGTAATAATAGCGGTGTAATTCATTCGGGAATTTATTATAAACCCGGAAGCTTTAAAGCTAAATTCTCCCGTGATGGTAGCCGTTCTATGGTGGAATTTTGTCAGAAACATGGCATTGATCATGAAGTTTGTGGTAAGGTGATTGTGGCTAGTAATGAAGAAGAATTACCCCGGTTAGAAAATCTCTACAAACGCGGTTTAGAAAACGGTATTCCTGTTAAAAGAATTAGCCCAGAAGAAGTTAAAGAAATTGAACCTCATGTTAGCTGTGTTGGTGGGATTCGGGTATTTAGTACAGGGATTGTTAATTACAAGCAAGTTTGTTTAAAATATGCGGAATTAATTCGTAATCAAGGGGGAGATTTACGTCTCAATACCCAAGTTTTAAAAATTGTCCGCAGGGGAAAAAACCAGATATTAGAAACTAACAATGGCAGTTTTGAAACTCGATTTGTAATCAATTGTGCCGGATTGCATAGCGATCGCATGGCAAAATTAGGTAAGGTTAATCCTGAAGCTAAGATCGTTCCCTTTCGCGGTGAATATTACGAACTAACCCCCGAAAAACGCTACTTGGTGAAAACTCTCATTTATCCAGTTCCTAACCCTGATTTTCCCTTTCTTGGCGTGCATTTCACCCGCATGATTGATAACAGTGTTCATGCAGGACCAAATGCAGTTTTAAGTCTCAAACGTGAAGGTTATAAAAAAAGCGATTTTGACCTTCGAGATTTTGCCGAAGTTATCACCTATCCTGGCTTTTGGAAACTAGCAGCAAAACACGCTGACGAAGGGATTCAAGAAATAATTCGTTCCTTTAGTAAAGCCGCTTTTGTCAAAAGTTTACAAAAACTAATTCCCGAAGTGCAAGCAGCAGATATAATTCCCACCCATGCGGGAGTTCGCGCTCAAGCATTAATGAATAACGGTGCATTAGTTGATGACTTTTTAATCATTAATGGTGACAATTCCATTCATATTTGTAATGCACCTTCACCCGCTGCAACTTCTTCCTTAGAAATTGGTAAAGCTATAGTTAAGCAAATACCAGAACCAACACATTTACACAGTTTAGTAGCGTAACCAAATCATCTCTTATCTGTGTTCATCTGCGGTTAATTATTCTGGAAATTTTCTTCTCTAGCGACTCCTCAAGAAACAAGTTAATTTCACACATCAAAAGTTTTAAAAATCATGAAAATATTAGTCACTGGCACAGAAGGTTATCTTGGTTCTTTATTACCTTCTTTACTCATGCAAAAAGGACATGAAGTGATTGGAGTTGATACTGGATTTTATAAAGTTGGTTGGCTATATAACGGAACTAACTTAACAGCTAAAACCCTAAATAAAGATATTCGTGATATTAATCCCGAAGATTTAGAAGGAGTAGAAGCTATTGTTCACATGGCGGAATTATCTAACGATCCTACTGGACAATTATCACCAAATATAACTTACGATATTAATCATTTAGGTTCAGTTCGTCTAGCTAATTTAGCCAAATCAGTTGGTGTTCGTCGCTTTGTTTATATGTCCTCCTGTAGTGTTTATGGTGTAGCTAGTGAAGGCGATATTACAGAGGAATCACCTGTTAATCCCCAAACAGCTTACGCCGAATGTAAAACATTAGTAGAAAGAGATATTAAACCATTAGCTGATGATGATTTTTCACCTACTTTCATGCGGAATGCGACAGCTTTTGGCGCTTCCCCTAGAATGCGATTTGATATAGTTTTAAATAATTTAGCCGGGTTAGCTTGGACTACAAAAGAAATTAAAATGACCAGTGATGGTACACCTTGGCGGCCATTAGTTCACGCTTTAGATATTTGTAAAGCCATTGTTTGTGCCTTAGAAGCACCTAGAGATATTATTCACAATCAAATTTTCAATGTTGGTGATACTGCAAATAATTATCGAGTTAAAGAAATAGCAGAAATCGTGGCTGAAGTTTTTCCTGGTTGTCAATTATCTTTTGGGAATAATGGTGCAGATAATCGCAGCTATCGAGTTTCTTTTGAGAAAATTAACAGTATTTTACCAGGATTTAAATGTGATTGGAATGCTCAACTTGGGGCTAAACAACTATTTAATTTGTTCAAAAGAATTGACATGACAGAAGATACCTTTTTATTTAGAGGTTTTACCAGATTAAAGCAATTAGAATATCTGATTCGCACAGAACAAATTGATCGGGATTTTTTCTGGAATCAACAGGAAAATTATTAACGTATTCCGAAAATATTGGAGGTTGGTTTGCGCGACAGCAAAACCCAACATGGTTAATGATTTTGTTGGGTTTCCTTGCGTCAACCCAACCTACATTTCCTTTTCATTTCCAGATTATCATATCATGCAAAAATTACTTACCATTGCCATTCCTACATACAATCGTGCTGCATTGTTAGATAAACAATTAACTTGGTTATCTCAGGCTATCAAAGGATTTGAAACAGAGTGTGAAATTTTAGTTTCTGATAATTGTTCTACGGATCATACTCAATCTATTATTAGTAAATGGCAGAGTATCCTCAAAAACATCACATTTAAATCAAATAGAAATCATGAAAACATAGGCGTAATGCGAAATATTTTTTATTGCCTAAGTGCTGCCACAACAAAATATGTTTGGACAATTGGTGATGATGATCCAATTCAGGAAAGAGCAGTTACTTATGTGATGGAGAAAATTAAAAATATTGATAATTTATCATTATTGTTTTTGAATTTTTCCGGTCGAAATCAAATCACTGGTGAAGCAGTACATCCACCAAAAATAGTTGGTAATCGCTGGTTTGATGCCGATACAGAAGATGGTAAAGGTGATGGTAAAGCAATATTTGAACATTGTTTTAGTAAAAGTGTAGGAGCAGTAATTTTTCTAACTGCTACAGTATATCGGACTGATTTAATTAAACGCGCTCTAGAAATTTGGCCAACTGCTAGTAATAATTGGATATCTCTAGCATATTTAGCCGGTTATTGTGCTGCTAATGGCAAAGTCATTGTGACTAAAGATATCTATTTAGAATGTATTGTGGGTGTTAGTTATTGGCAAAAAGAACCAAAGTCTGCACTTTTAATGCAATACCAACATATACCTGAAGTTATTTTAAAACTTCAAGAAATTGGTTATTCTAAAGCATATTGTTGTCGGATGCTTTTACAAAACTACCATGAAGTAGATTTGAAAGTCTTTTTAGGAGCGATGAGAAGATGGCCTGTATCAGCTATTAAGACAGTAGTTCCTTTTTTGGCTTTAGCTAGTGTGGCTGCATTGGAATTAATACCAATGAGAGAATTTAAAGTAGCGGAAGCCGAACTGGAGACAACAAAGACTTTAGAAGTCAGAAGCCATAAGGGATAAAGATTAGTGTTAATTGGTAAGTATACCATGCTTCAAAAAATTCCAGAAAAAATCTCAACTTTAAGTTCTGAGTTAAATTATCGAATGTCACTTTGGCATCATGCTAAAAATTTACCTGCCATTAATTCAACAGATAAATTGATTGTTGATACCCTCAAAAAGTCAGGTGTTTACATCACATCTTTGGAGGATTTAGGTTTTTCATCTACTTCTAAAATGTTAGCTATTGCTAATATTTGTACTGATAAGATGCTAAATCCTAGAGATATTCATGGAGGATATAAATTACCCCAAATTTATACCGTTACAGATTTACCAGAATTTTTTAATTGGGGAATTGAAACCCGACTACAAAATATCATTGAGCATTATATAGGTTTACCTATCGCTTTTCATGGTGTTCATGTGCGGAAAGACTTTCCTAATGAAAAACAATTGGAAACTCTACTATGGCATAAAGATTCTGAAGATAGACGCATGATTAAAGTCATTATCTATCTCAATGATGTCACTGAAGAACATGGACCATTTGAATATATTCCACTCCCAAAAAATCCTCTAGAACAATTCAAGAATTACCGCATTGATTATGAATTATGGCGTGTTAATTTTTTAGGAATTAACGATGATCAAATGATGAAAGTTATTCCTAAATCAGCTTGGAGATCATGTCCTGGTAAAGCTGGAACTGTGATTTTTGCAGATGTAAGAAATATTTTACATCACGGGACTGTGAGAACTAAAGAGCGTTCAACCTTATTTTTCACATACACTGCTAACTCTCCTAAACGACCTGAACTTTGTACACAATATCATGATGATACTTTTACCAAAATAAATCCTCAAGTGGGATTCCAATTAGGATTAAAGGTATAAAGCTAAAATCAAAAATAAATCTGTTATCCTTCAGAAAAACGTTCTAAACAGCCATGATTTTTACATCCACTAAACTCGCTGGTGCTTTCATTATTGATTTAGAAGAAAAGCCTGATTCTCGCGGTTTTTTTGCTCGGACTTTCTGCGCTGATGAATTTATCGCTCATGGTTTAAAACCCACAGTTGCCCAATGTAACCTTTCTTTTAATCATAAAAAAGGTACATTGCGAGGAATGCACTATCAAACTCTCCCCGCAGCGGAAACAAAATTAATTCGCTGCACACAAGGAGCTATTTATGATGTAATTGTTGATATGCGTCCTGAATCTCCAACTTATTTATCGCATATTGGTGTAGAGTTAACTGCCGAAAATCGCCGCGCTCTTTATGTACCAGAAATGTTTGCTCATGGTTATCAAGCTTTAACAGATGGTGCAGAAGTTGTATATCAAGTGGGTGAATTTTACACTCCTGGATATGAAAGAGGATTACGTTATGATGACCCAATTTTAGGAATTTCTTGGCCGTTGAATGCTACAGAAATGTCTGATAAAGATCGGAATTGGCCTTTACTAGAATCTATTTTGATAGGAGTTTAATTATGATTATTATTGATAAGGCTTTACAAGCACGGGCTGCATTAGGTAAACCAGTAAAAGTGGCCATAATTGGCGCTGGTTTTATGGGTCGAGGCATTGCTAATCAAATTATCAATTCTGTGCCAGGAATGGAGTTGGTGGCTATTTCTAATCGTCACATTGATACAGCCAAACGAGCTTATTTAGAAGCAGGAATTGAAAATATCAAAATTGTTGCCAATTTAGCTGATTTGGAAGATGCGATCGCTGAAAATGAATATGCCATCACCGAAGATGCTATGCTCTTATGTGAAGCAGATGGTATAGATGCAATCATTGAAGTTACCGGGACAATTGAATACGCCGCTCATTTGGTCATGTCTGCGATCGCTCATCATAAACATATCATTTTGATGAATGCGGAACTTGATGGCACAATTGGACCCATTCTCAAAGTTCACGCAGACCGGGCTGGAGTCATCCTGAGCGCCTGTGACGGCGACCAACCGGGGGTGGAGATGAATCTTTACCGCTTTGTTAAAAGCATCGGTTTAAAGCCCCTTCTCTGTGGCAATATTAAGGGTTTACAAGACCCCTACCGCAACCCCACCACCCAAGCCGGTTTCGCCCAGCGCTGGGGTCAAAATCCGGCCATGGTGACAAGTTTTGCTGATGGGACAAAAATCTCCTTTGAGCAAGCGATTGTAGCCAATGGTACAGGGATGCAAGTAGCCCAGCGGGGGATGTTGGGATATGACTACACGGGTCACGTTGATGAAATGACCAAAATGTACGATATTGACCAACTGCAAGAATTAGGCGGTATAGTTGATTACGTCGTTGGTACTAAACCAGGTCCGGGAGTATTTGTTTTTGCTACCCATGAAGACCCCAAACAACGTCATTATCTCAACCTGTATAAACTAGGTGAAGGACCTCTCTACAGTTTCTACACCCCCTATCACCTGTGCCATTTTGAAGTTCCCCTATCAGTAGCCCGTGCTGTCCTCTTCCATGATGCTGTACTGACACCAATCGCAGGTCCGGTGGTTGATGTTGTCACCACGGCCAAAATTGACCTCCAAGCCGGAGAAACCCTTGATGGTATTGGTTATTACATGACCTATGGACAATGTGAAAATTCCCCCATTGTTCAACAACAAAACTTACTACCAATGGGTATTGCGGAAGGATGTCGCTTGAAGCGTGATATTCCTAAAGATCAGGTTCTCACTTACGATGATGTAGAATTACCTGAAGGTAGACTTTGCGATCAATTACGGGCTGAACAATCAGTTTATTTTGCTCCAGCAAAAACTTTAGCACTGATGAAATAGTTTTAAAATCACTGTAAGTATTCAGCTATAGCAATCGTTCATATCAGATCCCGGACTTCTGGGATTTATTGTATCCATAAATGATAAATTGCTCCGTTGAAGTCGGGGATCTTATCACCTCACCTGAATTCTTACAAATCACTATCAAAATAATTCAGAGGTTTCCTGATATTCTCATTAGACCTCTGAATTTACATATATAATTCCAGAGGCTTCTGTTGAGTCTAAAATTATTTTTTTAACTAACTACTTCCATCAGAGAGGAAGCGGAGAGAAGAAAAAATATTTAACTCAATAATTTGGATATAGAAAGATGTATTTTGTCCGGGATTATTTTCATAAATTAGTGAGGTGTTTTATGATTCATATTCCTATGAAAGAAGATCAATTAATTGATAATCAACGGATGATACAACCAGGGATATTGCCCAAAAAATCTATCAATAGATTGGTATAACAATCAATTAATAGAGAATAGTAATTACCAATTACCAATTACCCATCACCCATGACAAAATTATAGGTAAACTGTTATGAAAATTGCCCTCGTCCATGATTACTTAACTCAGCGCGGTGGAGCAGAACGCGTATTTGAATTATTGTGCAAACGCTATCCCGAAGCCGACATTTTCACCTCATTATATGATGCACAGAAGAGTATTGATCTAGAGGAAAGAATTATCAATACCACATTTTTGCAGAAAATTCCTGGTGCAACCAAATATTTTCGGATGTTAGCTCCCCTATATTTTCCAGCATTTCGGTCTTTGGATCTACAAGACTATGACTTGATTATTAGCAGCAGTACAAGTTTTGCCAAAGCAGTACGGAAAAAACCTCAAGCCAGACATATTTGTTTTTGTCATAATGTTACCCGTTTCTTATGGGATACAGAAACTTATTTACGGGAATACGGAGACTATCGCCACTTTGCTCCTCTGATTGAAAAAGTATTTCAAGTCATCAGAAATCTAGACCTGAAATATGCTCAAGAACCCGATCTTTACATTGCTAACTCTAGTATTGTTGCCCAGCGAATTGAAAAAATTTATCACAAACAAGCTACTGTTGTTAATTATCCAATTAATACCAATAACTTTGTTTTTTCCGATACTAAAGAGGAATATTACCTAGCCTCGGCGCGGATGATAAGTTATAAACGTCTTGATATAATAGTCGAAGCTTTTAATTGGCTAGGCTGGAATTTATTAATATCAGGTGATGGACCAGAACAAGAAAAATTAAAAGCTCAGGCATTACCTAACATTCAATTTCTCGGTCATGTTAGTGATAGAGAACGTAAAAACTTATTTTCTAAAGCCAAATCAATTATTGTTGCAGCTTTAGAAGATTATGGATTAGTTCCAGTCGAGGCAAATGCTAGTGGTACACCAGTAATTGCCTATGGAGCAGGTGGAGTATTAGATACTCAAATACCAGGGAAAACAGGTGTATTTTTTCAAAGACAAACGCCATGTTCTTTACAAGCAGCATTAATAGAAGCTGGTGGAATATCTTGGGATTATCAAAACATTCGTCATCATGCTGTTAGCAAGTTTTCAGAACAGTCATTTTTTGGTAAAGTTGAGCGAATTATTGATCAAGCCAGTGGTGTCTATTGTTAATTCATTTGATTGTTTAGGTGTTTGGGTCGTGTATCGTAGATAAGGATAATAAAAGTGGTTCAAAGTAGTCTAAATCCAAATATAAATTCAGCCTCAGAAACCGATCCAGGTTACGGACAAATCTTTGCTGTACTGTGGCGACGATTTCCCTGGATATTATTAGTATTTTTGAGTTCTACAGCTATCGCTGGTATCATGGCCTTAAAAACAGAACCCAGTTTCAAAAGCACCATGCAATTGTTAGTAGAACCTAACTATCAAGGGAAGAAAGAAACTGATAACAGCGAAAGTCAGTTTACCGATACTAACATCGAGATAGATACCGCTACTCAACTGAACTTAATGCAGAGTTCTGGACTGATTCAAAAAGCAGTTAATAAACTCAAATCTGAATATCCAGACTTAACAGTAATGGATTTAAAAAACTCTTTAGTCTTAAATCAAATCAAGACCAAAGATGATAATATTGCCACTAAAATCTTTCAAGTTGATTATAGCGATAACGATCCAGAGAAAACTAAAAAAGTTCTGAATACTATTCAGCAAGTTTATTTAGAATATAACAAACAACAGCAAAATTCACGCTTACAAAAAGGTCTACAAGTCATTAAAGATCAATTAAGAAAAGCTACTGATGAAGTAACTGTTTCTGAAGCAAATTTACAAAGATTTCGCAGAAATCAGAATTTAATTGATCCAGAAACTCAGGCCAAAACCATAGAGACCACTTTAAATACTGTGCAACAGGAACGACAAACGACTCGTTCTCAGTATGAAGAAGCTTTAGCAAAACAAAAATCTTTGCAAGCACAACTAAACCGTTCTCCACAAAATGCTCTAGTTTCTTCTCGTTTAAGTCAGTCTACCCGCTACCAAGGTTTACTCAATGAAATCCAAAAAACAGAACTAGCTTTAGCACAGGAACGCTTACGCTTCACTGATGATACTCCCAGTGTTCAAAAGTTACAAGAACAACTGCAAAGTCAAAAACAACTTTTGCAAAAAGAAGTTAGCAGAACTTTAGGACAAACTTCTAATCCAGTCCTTAGTTCTGGAGACAATCTTTTACAACAAGGACAACTTGGAGAAATCGATCTTAATCTCACAGGTCAATTAGTAGAAACCCAAACTACCATAGTTGCATTAACAGCCCGCGACCAAACTTTAGCAGCAAAAGAGAAAGAATTACAAAGGGATCTGAAGCGTTTTCCTTCTTTATTAGCTTATTACAATCGCATACTTCCCCAATTACAATTTAGCAGAGAAAGATTGGAGCAATTATTAAGATCTGAACAAAAATTACGTCAAGAACTTTCTAAAGGTGGATTTAATTGGGAAGTAGTAGAAGAACCGCAAGAAGGATTTCAAACTGGTCCTAACATCAGACAAAACATATTATTAGGAGCAGTAATTGGTTTAATGTTAGGAGGTATTGCTGCCTTTATTCGTGAAGCATCTGATGATTCTGTCCATACTACGGCTGAATTAGAAAAACAGGTTTCTCTGCCCTTATTAGGAACAACTGCTAAATTGCCACCTGCTAAACCCAGAGAATCAATGATCAAATTGCCATTTGGCAAACCAGAAGTTCTTGCTCCTTGGACAATTCAGGTACTACAATCTCCTCCCCGCTGGGAATCACTTGATCTCATTTACAAAAATATTGAACTACTCAATAATGTCTCTGATTTGAGATCCTTAATGGTGACATCAGCATTACCAGATGATGGTAAGTCGGCTTTGGCATTAGGTCTAGCTATGAGTGCGGCTCGTCTGCATAAAAAGGTCTTGCTAATTGATGCTAACCTCCGCGATCCTAATCTCCACAAACAACTAAATCTTCCCAATGAACAGGGACTTTCAACTTTATTAGAAAGTGAAGTTAACCTACCTAATCACATCAGTGTTCCTTACTCTGGCTCATCTTACATTGACATTTTAACCGCTGGACCAATACCGACTGATCCTGCCCATCTTTTGAGTTCTCCTCGCATGAAGCAATTGATGGCTGCATTTGAAGAAAATTATGATTTGGTACTCATAGATGCCCCTTCCGTTCTTGGTTTAGTGGATGCTATGCTCACAGCATCATCTTGTCGAAGTGTGATCATCATGGCAAGTATTGGTAAAGTGACACGCACCCAACTTAATCAAGCTACAGCGATGTTGAGTAAGTTAAATTTAATTGGAGTTGTAGCTAATGGTGTATCTTCATCTGATAGCACCTATGTTCCTTATGTGAAGCCAAAACAATTCGTTTTGCAAGCAGCAATGGAAGAATAAGGTACAATATTTGATCACCGTTCACTTTTGAATTTTACAAAAACCCCCGGACTGCAATAGGTAGTCATGGGGGTTTTGGCATTGAATAATTTCTCAACAACAATATTCTCGACTTCTCTAAGAAGTCGGGTCTGTGATGATTTTTATATGATGCGGTACAATTAATGATAAAAATCCTGTGGTGCGGGCATCTTGCTCGCTAAAAGTATACCTCACTCAACTTTGCTGTAGTTAATAATAATATGTTTTATGAAAACTAAATTTTGGTTAATTTTATTTAGTGACCATTAATTCATTTATCTTAGCTTAATATTTTGCTAATAAAAGTAATGTCTATTTAAAGAGTGAATAAAGAAGTTGTTTATCCATGATCTATTAATCCAAGGTCTTATATTGTAGAGATCAAAAGACATATTAAAATCCTCAAACCTAAAGGAAATACGAAGTGGCGTTAATTCATAGCTATTTTAGTTAATTTTCGCTATTGATATTGACATATACAGATATTATTAGGATAACTTATCTAGTAATAAAAGTTAAATTCACTTCACATCCTTAATGTCTGTTCTTATGGTCAATAAAACGATAGAAAAATACTCAGCCTAATTTTCTGTCACTGGAGATACACTCAATCTTTTACTATTTTATCACTGACAATATTATGCCAACCTCAGTTATTTCTAATCTAAATAATAACTCTATTATACCTCAGCATTCGGAAAATATTAGCTCCCTATCTTGCACATTAAAATGGCGCAGAGGACAGTTATTAGTCAAAAGTTCTGGAAAATTACCACATCCCTATTTAGCTTCACTAGAGAATCAACAATCTTTAATAGAGTGCTTAAAACATTCTCCAGTTACCTTGGTAAGCATAGATCCAAAAATCGGTGATTCTTTATTAAGACTTTGGGCAGATGCTTGTCAAAAAGCTAATAAGCCCATATTTATGAGTATTCCTAGTTATCAGAAATTGCCCAAAAAAAGTAATGAATTTCTCAGATTTTTATCAAGAATAATTGATTGGAATTTGGCGTTGTTTTTACTCCTATTTATGATGCCATTTCTGATAGCAGGATTGATAGTTATGAAAATATATTCCGCCAGTATTCTGCTTAATTATGAATGGTATGTTGGTGCAAATGGTAACCTTTTTCAGGCGATTAAATTTTGCTCAAAATTCAAATATGATACCACAAATTTTCTGTCGAATTTATCTAAATATCTCCTGGATATTTTCTCTAATTTATTGAATGTATTACAGGGAAAATATTGCTTAATTAACAATCGTTCTTTATCTTTAGAAGATGCCGTAAAATTAAGTTCAGAAAAACAGAAAAAAGTTAAATCAACTCCTAAACTTTATCAATATATGGCAGATAAACGCTAAAATCTAAAGGTCTACAAATCAGGAAAATTATCTGATTTTATATTGGATGAATATTTCCTGTTTTGATGTTTTATGTCGTGAATTATGTACCTAATTAAAAACAAGGAAAAATATGCAGACAGCATTTATACTGTCAACAGTAAAACTCTTCCAGGCTACAAGTTTTTGGCAAAATAATCGCTTAATATTACGAGAATTTAAACATTTTCGACTTGTGGCAATTTTAGCCTTAGTGTTTTCAATTTTAGCAGCAAGTTTTGAAGGGTTTGGCTTAGGATTTCTGTTGGTATTTCTGCAAAGTTTAACTACTCCTGGTGCTGAACCAGTAAAAACAGGAATTGAGTGGTTTGATATTTTGATTTTAGGAATTAATGGTTCAGTAAATGAGCGATTATATCGAATATCAGCTTTAATTGTGATTACAACCTGTATGCGTGCATCTTTTAATTACCTAGCACAAATTTGCATCCAGTTTAGTGAAATAAGTTTAGTAGACACTCTCCGTAAACGAATTTTTGAACAATTGGGCGCTCAAACTCTCAGCTATTTTAATCAGAAAAAATCTGGAGAATTAATTAATATACTCACCAATGAAATGGAGAGAATTAGACAAATTTTCGGGGGTATAGCTTTTTTAATTACTAGAATCTTCGCACTTGTAGTCTATTCTCTTTCTCTGTTTATCCTTTCATGGAAACTTTCCATAGTTTCAATTCTGTTATTTGGTCTTTTGGCAGTAGCATTATCTACACTAAATAAACAAATTAGAGAACGTAGTTTTGGTATTACTACAGCTAATGATAACTTTACTTCTAGAACGCTAGAGTTTATTCAAGGGATACGCACAATTCATGCTTTTTCTACTCAAGAATTTGAGCGAAAACGGTATTATAAAGCAAGTGAAAAAATAGTTGACACTTTGAAAAGTGTTTACTGGATTTCTTTAGTAGTTAAGCCTCTAGCTGAGAGTATATCTACTCTAATTCTGATTAGTATGATCATTGTGGCACTAGTCACAGGTTTAATGAATGTTTCGGCTTTGTTGACCTTTTTCTTCGTACTATTTCGCATTATCCCTATGACTCAAGATTTGAATGGAGTTGTAGCTTTTTTAACTACTCAAGCCGGAGCAGTAGAAAATATTAAGAATCTCTTAAAAACTGATGATAAAATCTACTTTCAAAATGGTACAATCCAATTTACAGGTTTAAAAAGGTCAATTGATTTAGTATCTGTAGATTTTGATTATGGTCTTAATCAACGAGTTTTACATAATATTACTCTTTCAATTAAACAAGGTGAAATGACGGCATTAATTGGTTCATCTGGTGCTGGAAAAACTACACTTGCAGATTTAATTCCTCGTTTTCATGATGCTAGTGATGGCTATATTTATGTAGATGAAGTTGATATTCGCAAATTTGAAATCAACTCTCTTCGTCGTCAGATAGCAGTTGTTAGTCAGGATACCTTTATTTTCAATACTTCTGTTTGGAAAAATATTGCTTATGGTACACCAAAAGTAACGGAAACAGAAATTAAAGAAGCGGCTCGATTGGCAAATGCTCTAGAATTTATTTTAGAAATGCCGGAGGGGTTTGATACACAATTAGGAGATAGAGGTGTTCGGTTATCAGGAGGACAAAGACAAAGAATTGCTATTGCCCGGGCATTGCTAAGAAATCCAGAAATTTTGATTTTAGATGAAGCTACAAGTGCTTTAGATTCTGTTTCTGAACGTTTAATTCAAGAGTCACTAGAAAAGCTATCTGTTGGCCGCACAGTAATTGCTATTGCTCACCGTCTTTCTACTATTGCTAAAGCTGATAAAGTTGTAGTTTTAGAACAGGGACGAATAGTAGAACAAGGTAAATATCAAGAACTTTTAGAACAAAAAGGTAAACTTTGGCAATATCACCAAATGCAGTATGAAGTTAGTCATAAACATGATAGTTAATATCATGACTACTTAAAATTTTTGACAGTATTTGTTCTACCGCAACTTTTACTAATTATCAATTATGAAAATAACACTTACTTGCAATACAGGTTTAGGAACAGGTGGACAAGGTGTTTGTTTAGAAAATGCTGCGTTAGGATTACATAAACTAGGAGACTTAAATGTATTCTGTAGTGGTTTAACAGCACCAAAAACTAATTTTCCTGTATATCCTGTCGGAAATTCTCCCTGGAGTAAAAGATTATTAAGCATCCCAGTTTTGCGTCGTCGTCATGATTTAGTTGTATTGCTAAGTGACTTGTATTTTGATCAACAGGTAAGCAAAAAATTAAAATCATATCCCTGTGATTTAATTATGGGAGTAGCAGGACAAACTAACTTAGCATTTAAAGTAGCTAAATCACAAGGTGCAAAAGCGTGGCTATATTGTTTGAATAATTATCTGCCTTTTATGCAGGAACAGATTAAAAAAGAATTAGATTTCTTATCTGATTCAACTGTAGCTACAATGAATCCAAAAATGCTCAATAGATTTACTAGCGAATGTGAACAAGCAGATTTAATTATTGTCCTTTCTGATGTAGCTAAAAAAACTTTTATCCAAGCTGGATTTCCAGCAAAAAAAGTTGAAGTTATCACTCCTTTTGTAGATAATAAAAGATTTTATCCCACTTTAAAAACTGATGAATGTTTTCGTGTTCTTTATGTAGGAACTATTGAACCCAGAAAGGGACTTCCATACCTGATTCAAGCTTTTTTAAAAGCTGATATTCCTAATTCAGAATTATTAATTATTGGTGGTGCTTCTACTCGTAGACTTAGAAAATTTATGATAGAAACATTAAACAAACATACCAATATTAAACAAGAATTTTGGGATTTTAGTGAACATGATCCTACTAGAGTTTTTGGTAAATCTTCCGTCCTAGTTTTACCTTCTGTAGAAGATGGTTTTGGTTTAGTTGCATTAGAAGCTATGGCTTGTGGATTACCTGTAATTGTAACTTCTAACTGTGGTGCTGCGGATGTGGTAAATAATGGTATAAATGGTTTTATTGCTCCTCCTAGAGATGTAGAAACCATGGCTAATCAATTGAGATTTCTAGCAGAAAATGAATCTAGGAGAGCAGAAATGGGACAATTCGCTAGAATTACTTCTGAGCAATATAATCAACAAGTTTATCAAAATAAATTCTGCGAAATATTCTCAAACCAAGATTTAATTACACCCATTTTCACTTAAGAAGGAAAAATAATGTTCACTGCAAATGAAATCATAGTTTCTCAACAGAAAATATATCAATGTTCTGCTACTGATATTAGAGGTGGAGGAGGAATAGAAACTTATATAGCTTCTTTGGTAAATTCGGAGATCTTAGGGGTGAGTAATCACCATATTAATTCTTTCCAAAATTTAGACCAAGGACAATGTAAATTACTCCACCTTCATGATCCAGAATTTCTAGCAGAATTGCGGGGAGAATGTCCGGCGATATTTACACTTCATAATCATTGTAGCTACTGTCCTAGTGGCACAAAATATTTAGCAAATCGTCAACATAAATGCGATCGCAATATGCACGCCCTTGGCTGTACTTGGGGACATTTGGTAGATGGTTGTGGTAGTCGCAGACCGGAAAAAATATGGCAAAATTGGCGGAGTAGTTACGATTTTCTTAGGAATGCTAAAAAAATCAATATTCCTATAATTGCTAATAGTAATTACGTGCGGGAGCAAATTATTAATAATGGTTTATCACCTCATCGGGTAATTACACTTCACTGTGGTGTAAAACAACCTAAATATCCCACGACATCTTTAACTCAAGAAATTCATCAAAATCAGCGAATTTTGTTTGTTGGTCGCATTGTTCCCGATAAAGGAATTGAATGGTTACTCAAAGCTTTAGCAAAGACTAACCCCAATATTCATCTTGATATTGCTGGTGAAGGTTGGATTAAATCTAAGATGGAACAATTAGCTAAAAAAATAGGTTTGAATAGGCGTATTACCTGGCATGGTTGGTGTAATAAAGACAAATTAGAAGCACTTTATCAACAGTGTTTAGCTGTAGTTTTTCCCAGTCTTTGGCCTGAACCCGCTGGTCTAGTAACTCTAGAAGCCTATGCCCATTATCGTCCCATAATTGCCAGTTCAATTGGTGGTATTCCCGAATATGTACAAAATAGTAAAACAGGTATTTTAATTACACCTAATCATATTCAAAATCTTGCAGATGCCATCAACGAATTAGCAACAAACTATCACAAAAGCCGATTAATGGGTGAAGAAGGTCAAGAGTGGTTTCAGCAAGAATTTTCTCTTGATCTTCACATTCAAAGATTAGAGAAAATATACTCACAAACTATTGCTGAATTTAAACATCCCCGACTTTTGTAAGAAGTTGGGAATATCAATTAAAAAAAATCAAGGAATTGCAATCATGTTGATTAATTCTCAACTCACACAACCCCTAGTTAGCGTTATTATCCCTACCTATAATCGCCCAGAATACTTGAAACAAGCAATTAGTAGCGCAGTTCAACAAATTTATCAAAATATTGAAATTATAGTTTGTGATAATTGTAGTTTAGAAAATCCTGCATCTTTAATAGAATCCTTTAACGATTCACGCATCAAATTTCACCGACACCCAGAAAATATTGGGATGTTAGCTAATCAACTTCATGCTTTTAAAATGGCACAAGGTAAATATATTGCCAGTCTCCATGATGATGATATGTGGAATGAAGATTTTTTAGTCAAACTTGTGCCACATTTAGAAGCAAATCCTGATTTAATTCTCGCTTTTTGCGACCAATATATTATTGACGCTCAAGGTCAAATTAATTATTCTGGAACTGAGGAAAATTCACGGGGATTTAAGCGAGATAAAATCACCCCAGGAATCCATCAAAATTTCTATAAAATTGGCCTAATTGATAAAAGTATATCTACCGCAGCGGCCGCTGTAATTCGTAATAGTTTAATTAATTGGGAGATGATTCCTCCAGAGGTTGGGGGAATGTGGGATTTATATTTAACATATCTTTGTTGTATATCTGGCCACGGAGTTTACTATCATCCAGAAAGATTAACACGATATCGCGCCCATGAACAAACTGATACTATGCTTAGTGGTAAACGTAATGTTGAAGCAAAAATTCGTAAAGGTAAAAGTGAAATTTTCTGTTATCAAGTCTTTATGGAGGATGAACGTTTAAAGGAATTTAATTCCCACTTTAGAAAAAAATGGTTAGCAGCTAATACAACTCTAGGAATTGGCTTATTACGGGATCAAAAAATCCTAGATGCTCGCCGTTATTTTTGGCAGACTTTAAGTGAACAAAAATTTAATTTGCGAACTTTAGCCGCCCTAATTATCAGTTTTATTCCCGCCAATTTAACAAATAAAATCTTGAATGTTTAAGAGAGGTCATAAGTGAAACTTTGTATTGTTACCCACAAAATCAAAAAAGGTGATGGTCAAGGCCGAGTTAATTATGAAGTAGCTCAAGAAGCAATTCGTCGGGGTTATCAATTAACATTATTAGCCAGTGAAGTTGCCCCTGAATTATTAGAAAATACTGCGGTTAATTGGATTTCTATCCCAGTCGAAGGTTATCCTAGCGAATTTATCCGCAATTTCATTTTTGCAAAAAAAAGTGCAGATTGGTTGGGTAAAAATCGAGGTAATTTGGATTTAATTAAAGTCAATGGTGCAATTACTATGAGTGCAGCAGATGTGAATGCTGTGCATTTTGTTCATAGTTCATGGTGGCGATCGCCTGTGCATATTTCTCGCAGTCGTAAAGATTTTTATGGTTTATATCAATGGTTATTTACCGCCGCTAATTCCTATTGGGAAAAACAAGCTTTCTCTCAGGCTAAAAGTATTATTGCTGTTTCGGAAAAAGTAGCGAAAGAATTAGTCAGTATTGGTGTACCTCGCCAAAAAATTCAGGTAATTGTTAATGGTGTAGACTTACAAGAATTTACTCCTGGTGTTACTTCTCGTAGCTTATTGGGTTTACCTGAAAATGTTAATTTGGCATTATTTGCAGGAGATATTCGCACACCCAGAAAAAATTTAGATACGGTATTAAAAGCTTTAAAAAAAGTTGCTGATTTACATTTAGCTGTAGTTGGTAATACGAAAGGAAGTCCGTTTTTAGAATTGGCAAATAATTTAGGTATCAGTGAACGAGTACATTTTTTGGGATATCGTCGAGATATTGCCCAAATTATGCAAGCAGCAGATTTTTTTGTATTTCCTTCCCGTTATGAAGCTTGCACCCTCGTACTACTAGAAGCATTGGCTTCTGGCTTACCTGTGATTACAGCCACCGCTACAGGAGGTGCAGAATTAGTCACAGCAGAAGCAGGAATTGTCTTGCCAGAAACCGATCACATTGATAGTTTAGCAGCTAGTTTGTCTGTTTTAGCCAGCGATCGCTCACTCCGTCAACAAATGGCACAGGCTGCCCGCGTCCTAGCGGAAAAACATAGTTGGACAAATATGGCACAAAATTATCTCAATATATTTGCGGAATTAACCAACCATGAGAAACACAGTTCTCATCCCCACCTATCGCCGTCCTCAAGACCTGTACCGCTGTCTGAAAGCCCTAGAACAGCAAACTAAACCAGTTGATCAGGCGATTGTCGTCATCAGGGATACAGACACAGAAACCCAGCAGTTTCTTAACCAACTGCACCACCATCTACCCCTAGAAACCGTTACCGTTAGTCAGCCGGGAGTAGTGGCTGCCCTCAACGCTGGACTAGTCAAAGTCAACGGTGATATCCTTTCTATCACCGACGATGATGCAGCCCCCCATCCTGAATGGTTAGTTAAAATTAATACCCATTTCTTGGCTGATCCTCACATTGGCGGAGTTGGTGGCCGTGATTGGATTTATCAAGGGGGAAAACTAGAAGACAAGTCCCAACCAGTTGTTGGTAAATTGCAATGGTTTGGGCGCGTTATAGGCAACCATCATTTAGGAATTGGCGCACCCCGTGAAGTTGATATTCTTAAAGGTGTGAATATGAGCTTCCGCACCCAAGCTATTGGAGAATTACGCTTTGACGAAAGAATGAAAGGGACTGGCGCACAAGTGCATTTTGAAATGTCCTTTACTCTCACCCTAAAACGAGCAGGTTGGAAAATGATTTATGATCCCAGTATTACTGTAGATCACTATCCAGCCCAACGTTTTGATGAAGATCAACGCCACAACTTCAACGACATTGCATTAATTAACCTAGTCCATAATGAAACCCTAATTTTATTAGAACATCTTTCTCCAATACGTCGCTTTGTGTTTTTATTGTGGTCAATTTTAGTAGGTACAAGGGAAAGTTTTGGAATTTGTCAATGGTTGAGACTATTTCCCAAGCAAGGACAACTTGCTACCAAAAAATTGCAAGCATCCTTAAAAGGAAGATGGTTAGGATATCAACAGTATCGAATTGAATTGGCAAAATTTAACCTTGATAAACACCATTTTGGCTATTAATTAAAACCTAACAACATCCAAATTTTTATTCATACAAAATCGAGATCAAAGTGATTTCCAAACCGATACTTTTTAATAGTTTTTTACGACAAAACTTCTATCCTCAAGAACGAACAGCACAGGCTTGGATAGTCATTCTTGGCTTCCTATTTTTAATCACAGCTAATTATTTTATTAGTGCTGGCCTATTGCGTCTAATTTTTCCGGTAACAGCTTTCTTAGTGGCTGTATTTTTGTATTTGCGCCATTCCCTACTTTACATTGGCTTCACTTGGTGGATCTGGTTTCTTTCACCTTTGCTGACTCGTTTAGTTGACTATCGTGTTGGCTGGGACCCTACCCGTCAAATGCTCATAGCACCTTATTTAGTAGTATTTGTCACCATAGCCACTTTTTTAAAATATCTTCCTAGCGCAGTTCGTAAAGGAGGTTTACCTTTTATTTTGGGTTTTATTGGAGTATTCTATGCTTTTTTGATCGGTCTAGTTTACAATCAACCAATTCCAGTAATCCGGGGTTTTCTAGACTGGATGAGTCCGATTATTTTCGCTTTTCACCTATTTATCAATTGGCGAGATTATCCCAGCTATAAACAAAATATTCAGCGTGTATTTCTCTGGTGTGTTTTGCTGATAGGAACTTACGGTATATATCAATTTGTGGTAGCACCGGAATGGGATCGCTTTTGGCTAATAGAATCAAAACTTTTTACTAGTTCTGGAAATCCTGTCCCCTTTGGAATGCGTGTTTGGAGTACACTGCATTCAGTAGGTCCATTTGGTGCTGTTATGCAAGCAGGGTTATTATTATTATTCACCAGTTCAGGTCCATTAATTTTTCCTGCTTCAGCCGTAGGCTATTTATCGTTTTTGTTATCACAAGCTAGGACTAATTGGGGCGGTTGGTTACTGGGAATAATTATGATTATGGGTTCAGTAAAAGCTAAAATTCAAATGCGATTAATTACAATCATTTTAGTAATGTCCATGTGTGTTATCCCCTTGCTAACTATAGAACCAATTGCTAAAGTTGTAAATTCTCGATTAGAAACTTTTGTGAATCTGCAAAAAGATGGCAGTTTAAAAGATAGATCAGGAAGTTATGAAAGAAATCTGGGTCTAGCATTAACTAATAGTTTCGGTAATGGTTTAGGAAATATCTGGAAAGTCAACGAAAAAACTGGACAAATAGAAGTAGTTGTCATTGATAGTGGCATTTTAGATATGTTTTTTACCTTGGGTTGGTTGGGAGCTATTCCTTATATGGGCGGATTAATCTTAATGATTATTACCGTTAGCCAATATACGGAAGCCCGCTTTGATAGTTTTGTCAGTGCTGCTCGCGCCATTGCTATTAGTTCTTGTTCACAACTAATTATTGGTAGTGGAATGTTGAGTGTTTCCGGGATGATTTTATGGGGATTTTTTGCCATGTCTATGGCGGCACATAAGTATTATCAAAATCCTCAAAATTCTCAAAATTAAGAACTAAAAACTTAAATAAAAGACAAGATTATCTAACCGGATCTGTGGTTAAATGATCAGTCCAGAATTTTTGCCAAAAACTTTTCAAACATCCTCTCAGGTGTAAATTATGAAAGTTATGATTATCATGCCATTAGCCGAACAACGAGGCGGTGGTGAAATGATGTTTTTGGATTTAATGCAACAAGGACGTAATGCCAATGTAGAGTGGTTGGCAATATTTTTAGAAGACGGACCAATGGTAGAGCAGGTAAGAAACCTGGGTATTGATACGCGAGTTGTGATTAGTGGCCGTTTGCGCCAAATTCACCGATTTATTGCTACTATTTTGCGGATAGCGGCGATCGCTCGTCAAGAAAGTGTAGATGCGATTGTTAACTGGATGTGGATTACCCATATTTCCGGTGGTTTAGCGGCAATGTTAGCCGGTTTACCAGCTATTTGGTATCAATTAGAAGTTCCTGATGATCGAACTTGGTTAGTACGGTTAGCAACTTTCATACCAGCCCAAGCAATTGTTACACTCTCAAAAGACGGTCAAAAAGCACAATCAGCGATTTGGCCTCACAGACCAACTCCCTTAGTTTATCCTGGAGTAGCTTTAGAGCGATTTGATCCGGCTATTTTGCCTTCTCCCGCAGAAGCCAGGAAAAAACTGGGTTTACCCTTAAATGTCCCTTTAATCGGCATTGTCGGACGCTTGCAACGCTGGAAAGGAATGCACGTACTAGTAGCAGCAATGCCCAAAGTATTAGCAAAATATCCTGATGCCCATTGTGTCGTAGTTGGTGGTAAACATGATCTAGAATCGGATTATGAGGGATTTTTAAATCAACAAATCACTGATCTAAAGTTAGGTGATAGAGTAATTATGGCTGGGTTACAGCGCAATGTCCCGGAATGGGTGCAAGCAATGGATGTATTTGTTCATGCTTCTGATAAAGAACCCTTTGGAATTGTAATTATTGAGGCAATGGCATTAGGTAAACCCGTTATTGCTGGTAACGCTGGTGGTCCAACGGAAATTATCACTGACGGGGTAAATGGGCTGTTAACAGCTTACGACGATGCAGAAGCCCTAACAGAAGCCATTCTTCGCTATCTTGACGACCAGGAATTTGCCCAATCTGCGGGAATAGCAGCACGACAACGCGCTCTTCAATTCTCTACACAGCGTTATGCCCAAAACTTTATTAATACTATAGGCTCTATAATGCCTAATGTTGTCACAGAAACTACAAAAAGACTCCCCCTGTAAGGGAGAAATATTTCCTTTGTGAACAATAAGATCCCCGACTTCTTGAAGAGGTCGGGGATCTGAGTTTTGATCAGAACCCTCATTCCGAAAGACTATGGTTTTCGACGCTATTTTATTTTTTGATATTTTTGTAAAAACTCCTGAAAGATATGAAAGATATAATTATTTTCCCTGATTTTCCTTTGCTTTTACTATTTATTTACCAGTTACTAATTCTCTGATTTCCATAACTTCAATCACATTGGATTTTCTCATTAATTCCCGATATACAGCTAGTGTTTCTTCATTGACTCGCGCTGCATGAAATCTTTCTAGATTTTGTTGAGCGCGGAATTTCCACTGATTTAAGAGTTGGCGATCGCTCAGTAATTGTGTCAAAGTATTAGTTAAGGTGTCAATATCTTTAGGTGGGATTAAAATCCCAGCCTGACTATGATCTAAAGTTTCAGGAATCCCATCTACATTACTAGCTATAATTGCACAACCCGCTTCCCGTGCTTCCGTCAAAACTAAACCAAAAGATTCACAATGGGAAGCCAAAACAAAGATATCTGTGGCTAACATATAACGTTGTGGTTCTGGTTGGAATCCTTCAAAATGAATACGATTATTTAAGGTTGTATTTTTCACCATAGCCTCAAATAAAGGACGATCTGGTCCATCTCCTACTAAATATAAATGTGCTTCGGGAAAATCTATGGCAATGATTTTAAATGCCTCAATTAATTCAGAAATACCTTTACGGGTATACATCCCAGCGACAGTAGTTATAGATGGATATTGCATTGCTACTGGTTGATAATCTTGAAGTTTTTTATGTCGAGGACTTCCTAAAGTACCGTTGCTAACCACTCGCAATTTTTCAGATGGAATACCGCGTCGAATCATTGAATTAGCTACTGCATTACTAACTGCAATTACCTGATCTGCTAATCCCATAAGTACAGCACTATGTTGAAATTCATTATGGACGGTAGAGACTAAATGATATTCTCGATTTTTTCTAAAAATTCCCGCTAAGATAACTCCTGTCATCATGTGAACATGAACAATATCTGGTTTAAACTCTTTAATTATTCGGCGATAATTCCAAGTAGCTTTAATCAGATTTAATGGTGTCCGAGACTGATTTAGGTGAAAATGTTTAACACCATAATCTGCTAATAATGTTTCATATTCTCCACCAGCAGAAGCTACAGCAACATCCAAACCACTTTGTGCTTGTAAACAAGCTAAGTCTACGGCTACATTAACAATACCATTGCCGATTTTTTGCAGATGATTAGTAATATGTAAAATCCGCATTTAACTCTTCTCCAATGTAATTATTTACGGTTAATTTAATATGCACAGAAGTAACTGGTAGTAGGGTGAATCAGATATTAAATACTAGGATTCAGATTTAAAAAATATTTCTTCCGAATTTAAAAATCTCTTAATAAATCCATAGGGTAACATCTGAATTTGGGAAGGATAAGCAGTAATAGCCTTTTGTTTTTTCTCTTTTACTGATGTAATTGAAAAACGATAAGCTGCGGCAATATCTTGTAATTTCAAGAGAATAAATAATGGCGATCGCCAAAATATCCAAATAGGATATTGGAATATTTCTGTTGTCATTCCAGCTTGATTAATTGCCTCTTTTACTAAGCTATAAGTAGCTTCATGATCTCGATGACAATCTTTACGGTGAGGTAGATAAACTTCTCCTGGTTGGTAAAGCTTTAGTAATTCAGAAATTTCAGTAATTATCTGTTGTTTTACCTCTAAATCAAGAGTTGATAAACTGCCGTCTTGGTAGTTCAAAAAATGAATTTCTGAACTATTTACTCCCAAAATACCTAACGCTGTCAAAGATTCTTGTTGACGAATATGGATAAGATTTTGAATATCTAAATTTACACCATGAGAACCTCTACCATCAGTTAAAAAAGCTATAGCTACTGGTATTCCCTGTTCCTTTTTCCGTGCAATCATGCCTCCACAAGCAAAGGTTTCATCATCTTGATGAGGGGCAAAAACCATTGCTGATTTTTCAGAAAATTTTAAAGGCTGACTTCCCCAATTTAAAATCCACCATGAAACTAAACTGCAATGAATATATTGCATCTGATTTAGCAGTTTATTAGGGATAATTTTTTCTAAAGAGGTTAATACCTTATTTTTATTCATAATTCTCAGTTTAATTCAAAACAACATTTAATTTGTTTACCAAAACTTATGATAACCATTGATTATTATGGGGAATAAGTTTGTAAAAATAACTATTATTATCATAATTAACTTTTAGCAGATTTATTTATTTTTTGGATTAAATTATCATGAAAATATCAAGTTAATAAAAAGATACCAATAAGTTTTTGCACAATATTTGCCCTAAATTTTATTTTCATGAAAAATATCATATCCGCTTCCCGACTTCTGAGAGAAGTCGAGAATATTGTCACTTATTCAAGAAAATAAACGCTATATATCATAAGTTCAATTGGTAAACAAGCACCTTTCCTAGCCAATTTTCCTCCACAAATACGAGATATTGACCATTAGCACGACGAAAAGCGCGGATACCGTAGGGAATATCAACCCAGCCACTTTTATTACCAACTTCTGGACCTGGACTCATCTTTTGTACAAGTTCCCCAGTTGCTGCTTTATAAACATATACCTCTGCGGTTTTGACAGTTACCGCAAAGACATAATCACCGGCTATACTCATAGCTGCGGTCGAGACTTTTCGCTGACCAGTAGTATCATAAGGAACTACAGTTCGCCATTTTGGGGTGGGATTTCCCCGACTCCAATTATCAAAGCGCACAATTTCCGATCCTACTACTCCAGTGTCGTCACCAAATGCAGGATGTTCAATAGTAAAACCTGATAAATACATAGTATCTGTTTCGGGAAAATATTCAATTCTTCGCAAATCATTAAAGATGCTAGGAGTCTTAATTTTTTGCATCGAACTATAGCTATAAATCGGGTTTCCCTTAGTATCTATTCCCTGTAAAGGATAACGACGAATACCATCTTGAGTTCGCAAAGTTTTCCAAACATCACCTTTACTATCTACCCACCAACCTCCCATATAAGGATAGTCTTCGCTACTATCATACTCATTTTTTTCAAATGCACCATTGCCATTAAGATCACGCCAAATCCACTCTCCTTTTTCTGGTTGATAGGGTGGCCAATTTCCAGTAATAGATTTACCTCCATTATTAGTACCAACAAACATTCCCGCAGGAATAGCAATTTTCCCATCTGTATTGGGTTGAAAACGATAAATTTGTAAAAAAGCGCCGAACATATCTGTCAGAAATAAAAAAGGTTTTCCTTGAATACGACGCACAAAAGTACCATCTGGTGATGTATGTAAACGGGGATCTTGAGAATATTTAAAAGGATTAACGGTGTAAGCTTTATAAGTCCATTGTTTACCAGATGGCTTACTATAATCCATGACATATTGTTCTTGTTTAGTAAATAGATTAACACCATCTGTTTGTGGATCTGTATCTGCATTATCTACAAATATTAATCCTAGTAATTGCCATTGTATTTCTCCTGATGGAGAGAATTTTCTTAAATCTGTTCCTGATTTATTAAAACCATTATTATTTATATAAAAATTGCCTTTACTATCTGTACCAACTCCCGTAATTCCATATAGTTTTGATGTTTTTACCTCTCCTGGTACACCACTAAAAATACCTTTTTTATCGCCAAAACTATCTACACGAACTGGTTGATTATTGATATTATAAATTAGTAATTGTTGATTAATGCCATTTTCTGCTATTAACAATCTACCACGATTATCAATTGCTAATGCTGATGGTTTATCAATATCTATAATTTCTTGGGGTAATTTCTTGCCTGTTTGCGAATAATTGACAATTTTTCCAGATGTCCCACTGTTTTGATTTTCAATAATCCATAAACTGCCCTTTTTATCAACTGCGATATCTCCTGGATTAGTTACACTAAATCTACTTAATTCTTCCATGGTTTCAGTATTATAAACCCGAACCATATTCTCAGCAGCATTGCTAACAAATAGTTTATTATCTACCGTTGCTAGTCCAGTTACTTGATTGCTTTTGCTGGTAATTAACATACTTTTATCCCAGCCATTTCCTTTTGCAAAAGGTGCAGGTTTTCCTTTGAAATCATAACGTCTCACACAGTACCAAATTTGATCTTTAGGAGGATAATCTTCTTTGGTTTGATCCATTCCCCCCTGAGACATAGCAATATAAATATATTTATTATCTACTGTTATTGCTTTACCTCCCAAACGATTCCAACCATGTGTATCTTCGAGATTTAAAATTGGTTTACCATCTTTATAAATTCCTGCTTCGCTACCAGCTTCATCCCAATAACTATTGGTATAAATAGTCCCATCATCTTTGACATACATTCCCTCAATATTATTTTGTACTCGCAATTGACTATTACCAATGGTATTTCCTAACCAGGAAGTTGTATAAGTGATTTCAGAATTTTTAGATACTTTATTTTTTAGCTGAATTTTGGTATTGTCCGTATTTCCTAAATCCATTTTCATTCCTATGAATGTCACTATTAGTCCACAGGTTACAGCAATAAGAATGTTAAATATTATTTTTTTTCGCCAATATCTACTCCGAAATAAAGTATGAATATATTGGTTAATTTTGTGATGAATTTTACTAAGCTGAAATAATTTATTGTTCATAGCAATTTTTTGATTATCAGTTAATCAACTATTAAAAATGTTTCAACAGCCAGAGTAATCTGCTTGAAAAACTTCTAATTTACATTTCTTACCCATAAACTAACAAATAAACATGAATCTGTATATTATTTCATCGAAACTTCATCAAATCAATACAATATACTTTAAAAATAACTAAATTATACTCAATACAGGAATACTTATATTTTTTTCATATATTTTGCTTATAGAAATAAAATATTTTTCAGATTTAAGCTGATTTTAATTTCCAGCTTTGTATGAGAAGATAATACTGAAAAAATGATCTTGGTAATGGAACGTAAAGATACACAATCTGCGGCGATTTTGACCTTGGGTACGGGTTGGTTTCCTAAAACCCCCGGAGGATTGGAACGATATATTTATGAATTAACTCATAAATTAGCAGCACAGAAAGATGAAATAGAATTGTGTGGAGTTGGTTTACCAGCAGATGCAAAAAATACACAAATTAAGTTAACTAATTTAGCTAATCCAGATAGTAAAATTAGTTCTAGACTATTCTCAATTCGTCATAACTTTAAAAAAACAAGATTAGGTAAACCTGACGCAATTAATCTCCATTTTGCATTATACAGTTTTCCGATTTTAGACATCTTACCCAAGGGAATACCTGTTACCTTTAACTTTCATGGTCCTTGGGCTTCGGAAAGTCAAGAAGAAGTAACTAATAAAAAATTTAGTATTTGGCTAAAACAAAAATTAATAGAACAAAGCACTTATAATCGGTGCGATCGCTTTATTGTTCTTAGTAAAGCTTTTGGTCAGATATTACATCAAAAATATCAAGTTCCCTGGCAGAAAATTCACATTATTCCTGGTGGAGTTGATATTGATCACTTTCAGAATAATTTATCACGTCAAGAAGCAAGAATAAAACTAGGTTGGCCAAGTGATAGAAGAATATTATTTACTTCCCGTCGCTTAGTTCATAGAATGGGGATTGATAAATTATTAGCAGCAATTGCTATGATTAAAATACAAGTCCCTGACATTTGGTTAGCAATAGCTGGCCGTGGTCATATTCAGGCTTTACTTCAACAAAAAACTCAAGCATTAGGTTTAGAAAATCATGTCAAATTCTTGGGTTTTTTACCTGATGAACATTTACCTCTAGCTTATCAATCTGCTGATTTAACTATAATGCCTAGTCAATCTTTTGAGGGGTTTGGATTAGCTATTCTTGAATCTTTAGCTTGTGGTACTCCGGTTTTATGTACACCAGTGGGGGGAATGCCAGAAATTTTACAAGGCTTTTCTCCAGGTTTAATTACTGAATCAATCACGGTGGAAAGTATCGCTGATAAGTTAACACAAATTATGTTAGGTAAACTTCCTTTACCATCTAGGGAAGAATGTCGTAATTACACAATTAAATATTATAATTGGACGAATATCGCTCAAGAAGTTCGTCAAGTTCTCTTGGCTTAAATTGATTATGAAAGTTGTATGAAAATTCTATTTTTAGATCAAAGTGGTAAACCCGGTGGTGCTGAATTGTGTTTAGCAGATATTGCTAAACCTTATGGTAAAAATGCTCTGGTTGGTTTATTTGCAGATGGTGATTTTAGAAAGTTACTCGAAAACCATCAAATTCCTGTGGAGGTTTTAACAACTCAACCAATTAATGTTAATAAAGAAAGTGGTTTATTGCCAGCATTAAGCAGTTTAGGACAAATCATACCTTTAATTTATCAGGTCTGTCAACGGGCAAAGAACTATGATTTAATCTATGCTAATACCCAAAAGGCTTTAATTGTCGGAGCAATATCTAGTTTATTAGCTCGTCGTCCTCTGGTTTATCATTTACATGATATTCTTTCTTTAGAACATTTTAGCCAAACTAATCTCCGGGTTGCTGTTAATTTAATTAATGTTTGTGCGGCTTTGGTAATTGCTAATTCTCAAGCTAGTAAAATGGCTTTTTTAAAAGCTGGAGGAAAATCAAATTTAGTTCACGTTGTTTATAATGGTTTTGAGATAAAAAATTATGATGTTGATGAGTTAGAAGTTATCAATCTCAGGAAAAATCTCCAATTAGAAGATAAATTTGTGATTGGACATTTTAGCCGTCTTTCTCCTTGGAAGGGACAACATATTTTAATTGATGCTCTTTCCCTATGTCCAGAAAATGTGATAGTAATTTTAGTTGGTGATGCTTTATTTGGTGAACAGGAATATGTGCAGAATCTTCACCACCAAGTAACTGCATTGGGGTTGGAAAATCGAGTCAAATTTTTGGGATTTCGCTCGGATATTCCCCAATTAATGACTATGTGTGATTTAATTACTCATACTTCTACCGCACCTGAGCCTTTTGGAAGGGTTATTATTGAAGCTATGCTGTGCGGTAAACCTGTCGTTGCTGCTGAAGCTGGAGGTGTAATAGAATTAGTAGAAAATGGTATTAATGGTTTTTTAGTCACACCTGGAAAACCTGAAGAATTAGCGCGAGTAATTAATAATTGTCTTCAAGATTCTGCAAAAACGGCGATGATTGCTAATCATGCTAAAATTACTGCTAGTCAACTTTTTGAGGTTAATATTATTAATCAGCAAATTCAAGAATTATTAAAATCAATTTAAGTAGGTTGGCGTTAAAAATTGTCGTTATAGTCAGGGAACAGGGAACGGGGAACAGGGAACAGAAAAGAGGTTTCCAGCAACTTTACTGTTCGTTATTTATGTCGGTTTTTTCCGTTCACTTATTTAGCAGAACTCAGATCCCGAACTGCTTGGAGAAGTCGGGAATCTGGATTTTGAGAAAAAATGTATACTATGGCTATGGGTGGAATTTTTCCGCTTCTATAAATTAATAAGTGGTCAAGTGAATTGTCGTGGCTAAAGTTGTATTAGAAAACGTTTATAAAAGCTTTCCCTCCCGCAGTGAAAAATCTGCAAAGGGACACACAGACGGTTCTGATGATGTCAGTGTTTTACGACGCATTAATTTAACCATTGCTGATGGTGAATTTATGGTGTTGGTGGGTCCGTCTGGTTGCGGTAAAAGCACTTTGTTGAGGTTAATCGCTGGCTTGGAGGTGATGACTGGTGGTAACATTTCTGTGGGCGATCGCCTAATTAATGATTTACCCCCGAAAGCTAGAGACATCGCTATGGTGTTTCAAAGTTACGCTCTCTACCCTCACATGACTGTATATGATAACATCGCTTTTGGTTTACGTCGTCAGTTTGGTGATCAGGAAGCAAGGAAAACAAAATTTACTCAATGGAGTGAAAATCTATTGGTAGGTTTGACGAAAAAGTTACCGAAAAAATTACGCTATATTTCCCCAAAGGAAAGAATTGTCGCGGAACAAGTGGAAAAAGTTGCAGTTTTATTACAAATTGAATCTCTGTTAAATCGTTTACCTAAACAATTGTCTGGAGGACAAAGACAACGGGTAGCATTAGGTAGAGCGATCGCTCGCAATCCTCAAGTATTCTTAATGGATGAACCATTATCTAATTTGGACGCTAAACTTCGCGCGGAAACTCGTAGTCAAATTGTCAAGTTACAACATCAATTGGGAACAACGACAATTTATGTCACTCATGATCAAACTGAAGCAATGACAATGGGCGATCGCATTGCGATTATGTCAGAAGGTAAGATCCAACAAGTCGCACCTCCTTTAGAACTTTATAACCGTCCTGCGAATCGCTTTGTGGCTGAATTTATTGGTTCTCCACCTATGAATTTTATCCCAGTGGAGTTTCACGCACCTTTAGTAATCAGTCATGCTAATTTCCGTTTTACTCTCCCAGATACTTGGGGAAGTGCTTTACAACCCTATGATGGTAAAACTTTAATATTGGGTATTCGTCCAGAACATTTAACTTTGAGTGTACCTGCTACGAAAAATTTACCAGTAAAAGTTGATTTAGTAGAAAATCTGGGAAATGATACTTTTTTATCTGTAAAAATTTCTGACCCTGATGTACACCATCCAAATGGACAGTCTTTACAGCTAAGAGTTCCACCAGATAGAGTTATCAATGTAGATGAACAACTTTGGCTATCCTTTGTACCTGATAAGCTACATTTTTTTGATACAGAAACACAGTTAGCAATATTTTCAGGACTTGCACATAAGTAAGTCCAACAGTTTTTTAATCTATTCAATCTCGGAGCTTTTCAATAATTTCAGAATATCAATACATTACTTTTGTTTAGCAATGCCATACTATTGTATGGCGATACATTACTAATGTTTTAATGTTTGTTGGTGAATTAAGGGCTGAATTTTGATCATTCTCAAGACTTAGAGAGAATAATAAGATGATTAAGATCCAATACCTTGTACATTTCCTGCTTTGTTGGGTTAAGGGACCGCGCAACCTGACGCTTATGTTGGGTTTTATGCTTCAACCCAACCTACAAATTTTATGTAATGCTATATTTTGTTTTTGGTTGATATTAAATTGCTTTTGTATGGCAATACATTAGAATTTGATAGCAATACATTCTTATTGTTGGATAAAATATTGTTAACGTCGAAACAAACGCCAGGAAAAGATAATAATACGTTTGATTAGTAGCCATAAACGATGCAATAGTAAAGTTAACACGGCTATTAGATTATTCAACAAACGTATGTAAAAAGGAGGAGGTATGAGTTGCTGTTGTAAAAGTCGTAAATTGTCCCGAACGGTTATTGTATTAGGGTGATTAGTTCCTAGCACTCGTTCAAACATAGCTAAAGCATCAAGTAAGAGAGATTCTGCTTCACTGTATCTTCCTTGATTATCGTAAAGAATTGCTAAATCGTTTAAGCTAGAAGCAACATCAGGATC
>NZ_KE384593.1:28041-30657 GCF_000426905.1 Dolichospermum circinale AWQC131C | reverse complement strand
GCTAGAAGCAACATCAGGATGGTCGTTTGTAAATAGCCGCCTTCTCATTTCTAAAGCATCAAGTAAGAGAGGTTCTGCTTCACTGTATTTTCCTTGATTATAGTAAAGATATGCTAAATTGTTTAAGCTAGAAGCAACATCAGGATGGTCGCCTGTAAATAGCCGCTTTCTCATTTCTAAAGCATCAAGTAAGAGAGGTTCAGCTTCACTGTATTTTCCTTGATTATAGTAAAGACTTGCTAAATTGTTTAAGCTATTAGCAAGAGCTTCTAGTTTTTGAAATTTAGTTTGTAAAACTATTGCTTTCTCAAGATATTCTTGAGCTAAAGTTAATTCTTTTTGTCTATCTGTAGATTTTGCTGATTTTACTCGTTCAGCATACAAATTACCTAACTGACTGTAGAGAACTTCTGTTTTACTACTATCTGCTCCCCATTGCTGAATAGCTTCTGCTAAAGATGCTTCTAATTGTTCTGGTGAAAAAACAGAACTTGATTGATTATCTTGAATAATATCACGACTTTGATTAATTGATAACTGATTTGTAACCAAAGACGGTTCAGGTTGAAAATGAAATACCCCATTACGCCAACTCCAGAAATCAGGTGCTTGCTTAGGGATTTGATCATAAATACGTGATGGTATCCATAGAATAATTGGCATTTTGAGTTCTCGCAATGCTTCTCGCGTCCATTGCAAATAACCAAAAAACTTTTTCAAAGATTCATTTTGATTAAATGCTCCTAAAGTTTCCGCACCTAATACGATAGCTATGGCATTTTCTGTTAATGTAACTTGTTGTGTAATGGCTTGCTTTAAACTCGGTTCTTGACTATCAAGATAAACTCGATAAATATTGTAATTGGGTGCTAAATCCTGCTCATAATTAGCTATAATATTTTCACGCTGTCTATCTGCATCACACACAGCAATGAAAATCTGTAACATACCAACTCCAGCTTCAAGAGAAACTAACAAACTCAGGTAAGTTTGTTCATTTGCGTTGATAATAGATTGATTAGTTAAGTTATTCATTAAATTAAATTTTCTAACTTTAACTGTTGAATTATCAAAGGATGTAAATCATACCAACTTTCAGTATTTTTATATTCAATCACATAAACATTGTGAAGCAAATCAAGAAACTCTTGCTGTTTAGGATCATCAGGACGATAATCAGTATATGTTTGCAGTAAAATCTCCCGGTCAGTTTTGCTTAGAGTAATTGTCATATCATTTCGCAAAGAATCAAGAGCTTCCTGCAAAATCATCTCATCAATTTGCACATTATCAATTGATTCTCCTCTTCTTGCTTTTTGTCGTAACTGTACTAATACCAAACTACAACATTTTTGAGTAATGCGAACCAATTCTCGAATCACACCACCACTAAATAAAGTAATTTTCAGCAAAACATCATCTGCTAATAAAGTATCATCAATGCGTTTTCGCAAAATCTTCTGTAATTTATCTATTGTTTCAGCAACAGGTTGAGCTTCATCTTTGTGACTTTCACCTTTAGGATAAACCTTTAAAACTGGCATTACAAAGATAGAATTATTTGTTTCCGTTTCGATATGTTTTTTCAAAACACCATCACGAATCGTCGCAATAGGGAGAGTATAAACAACACAAAAATTAGGTTGTAAAAGAACCTTAATATTATCTTGGAAAATACTTTTAATAGCTGCTAAATCGAGTTTATCTAAATCATCAATAATAACCACAATTTCTTTTTTACAAGCTAAAGAAACTTCTGTAGCAATCAAATTGACAGTATTAATCAAATCTCGAAAATCACGTTTAAACTTAGTTTCTATGACTTCGCGGATACTTGCTTCAGCCTTTAATTTACTTTTGAGAAAACTCCAAAAATCAAAACCCGCTTCCAATTCAGCCCCGATTTTACTTTCTTGAATCTGTGTTCTATCTTGAAACCAATTAAAGAATTTTTGTTTTTTCTGACTATCAATCTGAATATTTTCTTTCTCTGCTTTATCCATAATTTGCACAGCAATAGCAAAAAGAATATTAATGTGATTGATAGCGGTAGTTTCAATTAAATCAGAGATAGAGAAAAAGATAGTCAGATAATTATGATCAAATTCTCTAGCAAACTCTGCTAACAAAGTAGATTTACCACAACCACGATGTCCAGCAAAAAATAATTGATTAGTATTATCATCACTATCTAAAATTAGATGCTCTAATTTATCAATTAAATCATGACCATAAGGAACTTGAAACCTTTCAATTTCTTCTTCTGTGATTAAAGGTTGTAATTGTAAATTACGAAATGCTTTTTGGAATGCCTCAATACGGTTGACTACCATTGTTAATACCCTCTATAAATCTACATTTTCATGTTATAACAATTTGATCCTTTAGCTATACCTAAACAAAAAAAATTCTTTTTTAGGCAAATAGTCGCTAAAACAAAGATTGTCACCTTTCCTAAATCAAATACAACCACCCCATAAATATATACTTATCCTCCTTTCTCTTCCTCCGTGAACTCTGTGCCTCTGTGGTTCGTTAAAAAAACCTCCAGTAAACACTAATATTCCTAAGTATGTGAACGGAAAAAAACCGACACAAGTAACGAAAAGTAAAGTT
>NZ_KE384593.1:20358-28009 GCF_000426905.1 Dolichospermum circinale AWQC131C | reverse complement strand
CTGTTCCCTGTTCCCTGTTCCCTTGTCATAACGACAATTTTTAACGCCAACCTACTTATATATTCCGCAACACAGACCAACTACTAGCAATAGGCATTCTCCAACCAGTCCCAAAAGCGCGGTCAGTGATTTTTAAACCTGGTGCAGCTTGTCTGCGTTTAAATTCCGCACGAGATAATAACTGTAATACCTTATCTACAACTACCGGGTCATGACCTGCGATAACAATTTCTGCCGCTGATTGATGTTGATGCAGCAAACGGTCGAGAATATCATCTAAAATATCATAGGCTGGTAGAGAATCTTGGTCAACTTGACCCGGTTTAAGTTCCGCACTGGGCGCTTTTGTAAGAATATTTACGGGAATAACCTCTTTTTGATGATGAGAATTTAACCATTGACAAAGGGAATAAATGCGAGTTTTGGGAACATCTGCAATCACAGATAAACCCCCATTCATGTCACCATAAAGGGTACAATAACCAACGGACATTTCTGATTTATTGCCAGTAGATAAAAGCAAATAACCGAACTTATTAGAAATTGCCATTAATAAATTACCACGAATGCGAGATTGGAGATTTTCTTCTGCTATCCCAAATTCTGTACCCGCAAATAAATCATTTAAAGATTGATCAAAAGTTTGCATTAGTTCCCCAATAGGTAAAATCTCGGTTTGAATATCTAAATTTTCTGCTAATGCTAAAGCGTCACTAATAGAATGTTCTGAACTATAGGGAGAAGGCATTAAAATACCAATTACATTTTCTTTCCCTAATGCCGCAGTCGCAATAGCAGCAACTAAAGCAGAATCAACTCCCCCACTTAACCCTAATAAGACTTTAGAAAAACGACATTTATGAACATAATCTTTAACTCCTAAAACCAAAGCGTCCCAAATTTCCGCTTCTTCAGATTCATAAACAGGGGAAATATTACCTAATACTAAATCTTGTTGATTTGCATCAAATTCAACAGTGATAAAATCAGATACAAAACCCTCACCACCAGCGATAATTTCTCCTTGTTTATTAACAGCAAAACTGCGACCATCAAAAATCAAATCATCATTTCCGCCAACTTGATTGGTATAAATAATTGGTTTTTGGAAACTAATAGCACTATGTTTTAACATTGCTTCCCTCAAATTTTGCTTACCAACAGTATAGGGTGAAGCGGATAAATTAACAATTAAATCTACCCCTAAATCAGCTAAATCATTAATTGGATTAATTGGATAACTGCGCTTACCCCAAAATTCCTCATCATTCCATAAATCTTCACAAATTGTCACGCCAATTTTCAGATGATCTACTATCAGATAATTTACTTCTAGTCCATGTTCAAAATAACGATGTTCATCAAAAACATCATAAGTTGGTAATAGTCTTTTATGAAAAAATTGCTGAATTTTGCCATTTTCTAATAAAGCCATACTATTAAATAAATTTTTCCCTCCAGTTATACGCGCTTGGGAATTTTTCACAACTGTTCCCACTAATACAGCTAAATTTGCAGGTAAATCTTCAGCCAATTTTTGTAATGTCTGATTCATTGCGACTACAAAACTAGGATTTAATAATAAATCTCTAGGAGGATAACCACAAATTGATAATTCAGGTGTTAATAATAAACGGACACCTGTTAATGATGCTTGTTGGGACATTTCCAGAATTTTTTGAGCATTTCCAGATAAGTCACCAACAAGAGGATTAATTTGAGCAATAGCGATTTTCATGATCATCAAAAAGGGAATAGGGAATAGATAAAATAAATCTCATTTTAGACTGCACAAAATCACAATCATCTGTATTTATCAGCGTTTACCAGCGTTAAGCGTTTAATCATTTCTACCTCCTTTCTTCATTAAATAAATACTAAAGGTTTATCTTTAAACGGTGCAAATGCTGCCTGATCAAATTTATATAAACTCGCAGGTCGTCCCGCACCCCGTGAGACCTTAATGCCAGTATCTGATAAAAAACCTAGTTTGAGTAACCGCGCTCGAAAATTAGAATAATCGGCAAAGTTTTCTCCTAAAACTGTGGTATATAGTTGATATAAATCGTTGAGGGTGAAGGTTTCTGGTAAGACTTCAAAAGCTACAGGACTATATTCTAATTTATTTTTTAATCTTCTATGTCCATAGGTAATAATTTCATGATGATCAAATGCTAATTGTGGCAATTTTTGCAGAGGATACCAGGCAATACCAGCGACTTTATCAGCAATTAATTCTGCTTCTTCAAATCGTACTAAGGCAAAGTAACTAACTGATAAATAACGGACTCCATGACTAGCAATTTCTTCTCTAGGTTCAAGTCTAGGACTGCTAAAAGTATAAAGCTGTTCTAAATAAAGATTATTTACTTTTATTTTCTCAGCCATGATACGATAGGCAGCATCTTCTAAAGATTCTCCTTGCCGAACTAAAGTAACGGGAAGACTCCAATGATTTAAAAATGGTTCTTGTTGTCCCATAACTAAAAGAACTAATAACTGATTTTGGGCAGTATTTACGGAAAAAATCACATTATCAACACCAACTTTAAAGTTAGCTAAAGGTTGTTGATTTATGGAGTTGAAAATCTTTTTTGGGTGATGTATTGGCATTTGTATAAATGCTGTTGATGAATATAGGCAACTACGGGAGGTGTGAGAGTATTAATATCTCCTTGTTCACGAAAAGCAGTAGAGGAAACATCTAAACCAATTAAATTAGCAATGGCAATTTTTGCCCCCATTTGTTTAACATTTTCTAAACTTGAATTATCTATGATATATCCTGGTCTGGGAATTATTAGTAGCTGCACTTGCTGTAATAAATCTTGAATATGATACCAGCGTGATAATTGATTTACTAAATCAGCACCAATTACTAAAGTATATTCAATATGTTCACCCCACTTTAATTTGGCTTTTTCTACGGTTTCTAAGGTTCTCCAACTGCTCAAATCTTGTTCTAAAGCAATATTTTTTCTAGAAACATTAATATCTTTAATTAACAATTCTAACATGACTGCACGATGAGATAAAGGCGTTTGTTGCGATTTTAGAGGATTATCCGCAGCCCAAACAGCTACCCAATCATAATGTTCAGATAACCATTTAAGAATTACTAAATGTCCCGCAGTCGGTGGATCAGCACTTGTACCAAATAAAGCAATTTTCATGATATTTTCAGGATGTTGCGAGAATGTCTCTTTAGTTTATGGTAATATTTACTATAAATAATGTCAAGCCCTAGTTAATGAATGGTGACAAATTCCCTAAAATCCTATGTTTACAAGGATAATTATCTATAATTTTACGAATAATTCACATTTCTTCATAGTAAAAACTATTATTTTCACCCCAAAATGCCTAATTATAAATTTTCGGTTACAATTAGGAGTAAATCAAAATCATGATTATAAAGTATTGCAAAGTTATTTGAAAAAATATTGTGTTAAGTATAGATATATGGAGAATAAGAGCAAATAAATAATGGCGGTATTATAATTTAGACATCGCAGATTAAAAAACTGAAAAAAAGGGGCTATAAGATTATGGCTATTTCCAGAATGCTTACTAATATGGCTCAGTTTATTTCTGAAGCCTTTATGCGGATTTTTACCCCTGCTAATGACGCTTATCCTGTGATTGGAGTGCAGCCTTTTACCGGTAATCTGTATAAGAGAGGTAGAGCGGCTTGGTAGCTTTTGATTTGATAAAAGTTACAATGTACGACGATCATCATTGATATTAACCAGGGTCGGGTATAATCTACCTTACCTTGGTTTTGCTGTATTTAAGGAGCAGGAGATCCCTGTCACCTGTTTTTCAGTATTTTCCTGTAATTACTAAAAAAATAGGACTTACGCAAGTGTCACAAAAGATGATCATATCATTTGTTTGTAGTCAGGGCTTTAGCCCTGATCTTGTTTATGTAGCGTCTCAAAGAGAGAACTAAAGTTCTCACTACAATCTATAATATTAGACCAGTTGCGTAATTTCTAAAAAAAACAAAGATTTTAGTAATTTCTGAATTTGTGTGTATATTATGTATTAAAACTTAGTTAAGCTCAAATAGAGCAAAACAATTGGCAATTTCAAAATACATCAGATCAGGTGAAATATGAAACTACAAAACTTTTTGGGAACAGCGGAAAAATGGGGATATGAAGCGATCGCTAATGATGTAGAATTATCTCGACAAATTCAAGTTCTATTAATTGGATTAGGGTTGCTAGAACCACCCGCAGATGGGAAATTTGGACCTGTTTCTACCACAGCACTGAAAGAATTTCAACAGTTATTAAACACTGGAGAACCTGAATTTCTAGGAGCAGTCACAGCTAAAAAGCTAATTGAAGCTAAAAAAGATGATTTACCAAAACCAGCATTAAAATTAGGTAATGACATAGCCAGCAAAATAGTTAAATATATGTTGGCAGAAAATTATCAAGTCTCCACCAATCCCAAAGAGTACAACATCGTTTATATAGAAGGAATAAATGGAGATTGGACTCTTAACAATGATGCAGCAAATGAATTTAATGATCAACGGATTGTTCTTGAAATCATAAATGGTGTTCCCAAAATTGTCAATAGTTGGCAAGCAACCACTGAACCAGGTAGCCACTATACTTATAGTCCAATGAATCCCAAAGGAGCAGCTAGGATTCAATTTGGACAGTACAAAGCTTGGAAAGTTGGATATCACGGTACTGCAAATCCCCACGAAGCATTAAGACAAGTTGGGGATATCACCGTTTGTAGAGACTTCAACAAAGATTTTAAACGGACTGGGGATGAACTTGATACAGGTGATGATTTTTATGTGAATCAACACTGGGGCTATGATGCTCCTGTTAATGACATCAAAAATGCCAGTGCGGGCTGTTTAGTGGGACGAAGAAAAGAAGGACATAAAGAGTTTATGGCTATCATTAAACAGGATCGCCGTTATGTAGCTAACAATGATTATATTTTCTACACAACCATTATTCCTGGAGATGATTTACTTAAAAGATTTCCTGGCTAATTAGTCAATTAACATCAATAAATCCCCAAATTAATCATTAATTATAAATTGGGGATTCAAAACCTGAAAATTACATTTCTCTTAACATTCCTTCCACTCTATTAACACTATCTAGATCATTGCTAAGACGATATAAACTTAAAGCTTTTCGTAAAGCGCTAGTTGCTTGGCTATTTTGACCCTTCTTTTTAAACATTCCTGCCATTAACTCATAAGTGCGGGGGTTATTTTGATTGAGTTCTAGTGCTTTTTGATATGCCCACATAGCAGATTCAAAATCGCCTAATATTGCCTGAGTAACGCCCAAACCTAAATAGGCGTTAATATTATTTCGATTAAGTTGTATCGAACGACGATAGGCTTCTTTAGCTCCACTAATATCCTTTGTAGCACTTTTAATGTACCCTACAGCATAATAAAAATCGCTGTTATTGGGATTAATAGCAATAGCCCGACGATAAGCACTTAAAGCTGAGGGAAAATTTCCTATTTGAGTATACAAGTAGCCAATACCAGCATGAATTCTCGCATTGCGGGGATCTAATTTTGCCGCTTGTTGATAAACAGCGATCGCTCCATTATAATCTTTATTATCTACAAGTCTTTTTCCGTCTTCTATCAAGCTTTTCAACTCTGCATTGTCAGCTTGTGCTAATAATAGATCAACTTTTGCCACTACAGGTGTGCTAGTGAAGAAACATCCCAATAATAAGACAGTTAAGACAAATGATGTTTTTTTGTACACAGTCAATTTCCCTAGATTTTCTTCAATTGTTCTTATTCATACATTAAAACAAAAATATTTATTTTTGTAATCTCTATTTATTCATATTTACATAATATATATTATTATATAATAATATTTTCTTAAATCACTTGACATTTTCGGCACTATAGCACTAGATTAATAATTTAACCCATCCGTACTCATAAATAATGTTTAAATAGATCTATGCTTTTAACTACTACTGATGTTATTCAAGGTGCTGTAATTCAGTCATACTTAGGTATTGTGACAGCAGAAGTTGTTTATGGTAGCAATTTCCTGCGGGACTTTTTAGCGAGTATTCGGGATATTGTCGGTGGCCGCACTGGTAGCTATGAGCGTCTCTTTGAAGAAGGACAACGCAAAGCGATGGAGGAATTAGAACAAAGGGCGCAACGCTTAGGCGCAGATGCAGTTGTTGGCATTGCAGTTGATACAGGCACAATTAATGTTGATCAATCTGGTGTTTTATTAGTAATTACGGCCACAGGAACAGCCGTAAAAATTCGTTAATATTTTGCTGATTTTGTAGCAAACATTTATTCATCTTTAAGTAATAAAATATTACTGAATCTACCACTTGAGAAATGCTTGATCAATTCCTTTTTCTCTTCTAATTTTAGCATCAGTTTCAAACCAGGTAATAATTTGCTTTGTCGTCAGTTCCTCAATAGAAACATCATATTCTTGAGCAATATGTTGTAAAATCCGCAAAGAGGAAATAGTCAATCTAGTTAAAAACTTCTCAGGAGAAGACAACAAAGCCGCGTCAACTTGAGCAGATTCTTCAGCAGATAAAAATTGGGTTGATGATTGATTAGGTGCGATATCCATAAAAATTCAAAATTCTGTTTAATCGAGAAGTTGCCTTTTTACCATTAAATCATATTATTGTACACCCTGAGCAATAAAAGCCCAGCAATAAGTAACTCAACTTTAAAAAACATAATACCCAGATTCCCGATTTCTTAATTTAATCAGGAAATTTGTGTTTTTAACCAACTCCGAAAATTTTTAATCATTGACACCTCACCCACTTGTAAACTAGAAGCTAAAAACTGAGGAATTTCTGTATTTAAAGGTAAATTTGCAAAGGTTGGTGAACCATTACAAGGAGTATATTTATCCTCAGATAAACTATAAATTTGCATCACAGGTTCATCATAACGCCAAACTTCAGGAACACCTAAAGCTAAATAAATCGGTAATTTATCAATAGAAGAACTAGCATAATCAACTTCTATGACTAAATCAGGTGGGGGATCTTGAGTTAAATCTAAACTTGTTTTATTTCTCATAATTGGTTCATTTTGAATATAGAAACTAGAATCAGGTTCTACACCTCTAGCTAAATCTTCTCTTTTACAAGTTAATGAACCAGTGCTTTTGACATTGATATTTAACTCTTCAACTAAAGTATCAATTATTTTTTCTATCAATCTTTTATTATGTTCATGGGGCATTAATGGAGTCATAATTTCTAAGATTCCCTGATTATAAGTAAACCTGTTATGGCGATCATCACCTGTTTCTAATAAAATTCGTTCAAAAGTATTCCAAGAAATATTATGGAGGATAACGCTATTGGTGTGAGTGTCGCTGTGAGTAGGTGCTAAAGTTACCATAGAAATTCACCTCGCAGTTTTAATTATTCTATTATATACTATAATCAATTTCAATTAGAGGAAATGATTGATAAAACGGAGTTAATAACAAAAGTTTGTCAATTTTTAATTTTGACTTATTAATATTCAGTAGGTTGGGTTGAGGAACGAAACCCAACACACTTTGCTATCCTACCGCAAATGTTGGGTTTCACTTCGTTCTACCCAACCTACAATAAATGTTACAGCACTTAT
>NZ_KE384593.1:9899-20338 GCF_000426905.1 Dolichospermum circinale AWQC131C | reverse complement strand
CCCGCACCACAAGAGTTTCATGATTCAACTTTGTACTTCATCAGATCGGAAACCGCTGTATTTTACATAAAGGGAACGGTAGATCCCTAATTTAAAAGTTCTATCAGTTCATCTTTAGTTAAATCTGCATCTCGAATTATTTTTAATAATAAACCTTTTCCGATAGTTTTACCACTATGAGAAGGAATGGAAACAACTCGATTATCTTCATGTTTCATTCTAACATGACTACCCTTTTGTCTGACTATATAAAAACCTGCTTTTTCTAATGCAGCAATCAGTTCTTCTCCTGTAATTGTTGGTAATTTAGTCATGATAATACGACCTTTTGCACACCAATAAATTCAGTTATTGATTCCTCTTCTAGTTCTTCTAAACACATTTCAATAACTTCTTTAATATTTTTCATGAGTTCATCAATAGTTTCTCCTTGACTGTAACAAGCTTTTAGTTGAGGAACTTCACCAATATACATACCATCTTCATCTCTTTCAATTACTACATAAAATTCTTTGTTTTTCATGGTTTTATTTGTCAGTGCGATAGTTTACTAATAATGTTAGCAATATTCGATTTTTATTATAACACAAAAGAAAGTTCTATAGATCCTTCCATGCTTCGTCTTCCTCTGGATCAAGCCAAATTTTATTTAATGATGATTCACTGATTTCTAAAAATTCTTTAACCAATATTTTATCATCATCTGTATCAACAGCTTGTACCTCATAACATCGGGAAGTGCTGTATATTTTCGGAACTTGATTATATTGTATCATAAAATGATTGATCAAAGGAAGTTGATAACAAAAGGTTGTAGATTTTTAAGTTTGACTTATGAACATTCAGCTAAAAGTTTACCAAAAGCGATCGCGGAAGTTTTAATACAGTTACTAGGTGGGGAAATTTGGTTTAATCGCAAGTAGTTTTAAGATTCCCGAATTTTTAGTTTGTACAGCCATGATATCTACACAATGGATATAAATTCAAGGTTGTTTAGTTTCTTATATAAATCATCATAATTTAGGTAATAGTTCAGTTTGATCAACATTAAATTTTTCAGATAAACTTAGAATGTCGTAATTTGTTATAGATTTTATAAGATTGATTTCTCTCTCCTTTAAGTAATGATAACATTGTGGCGGTCGAAAATCAGACCATTCTTCTCTTAAACGTTCAAGCTTAATGGGTGAATCAAAACTGAATGGTTTTTTAAAAAAAATGGCAAAAGCAGTATGTGAATTTTTGTAGTAATTATTAAAAATTTCATAGCTAATACCTGCTTTATCTTTGACTTTTTTCCAAAGCTGATGGGGCGGCATTTCAACAACTTTGTCTACTTCAAGCACTCCAACTAATGCTTGCTCAGGAGATGTTGCATAAACAAGAATTAGATCACCTTCATTAAGCTGACGTGGCTTAACGCGGCGAAACTCTACTTGTTTTTCACCTTCAAATATCATGCTTGCATATTTATGGTGAATAGATATTAGAAGTACAGTTGGATACATTAGATTAATTGTTATATTCAAGTTGAAGTTCCTATATTATATAACATTGTAAATTCTTCTGGTGAAATTTTACTAGATGATTGTAGCTGAATTGGACGATTAATTATTGTTTTAATATCTGCAAATCTTATTGGGTTTGTAAATAACTCTGTATCACTAAACTTAACAGCTTTTATATCTTTGGATAAATCTTCCTGAGCAGTTTTTAAAACATCTTGAAAACTGTATATTCCTAATCTTCTATAAGTTTTATATAAATCTTTTGGCTTACCAATTGTGACTTCATCAAGCCGAGAACAAGCTCTAATAGCTCCCAGAATAGCAGAACTATTTTTATCATCAGGAGATGCAGTTACATACCATAAAATTCGTCCCGGATATTTCATTTTTCTTTTAGATGAGTAGTAAACAACTTCACGTTTTAGAGCAAGTTCTTCTTTAGCTCTCCATATACCTTCTTCTGCTAGTTCTTTGTCAAATAATTCCTTCGCCCAACGTGATTTAATGGGAATAATATAAGTAGCTATTTCAGCATCAGTAATTTTGAGAGGATATAGTCTTCTCTCAATATCTGCCATAATTTCTGAATTTTTAACTAATTCGTCATTTAATAAAATATCTGAGAATGGAATATATTGTTCATAGCCTTGACCAGATTCTTGACAAATATTAAGAATATGAGATGAAATATCTACTGCCTTTTGTGCAATAGCTAAGTTCGCTCTTAACCATCCAGTTTCAGTATGAAAAAAACTATCTTCAAGTAATGCTGAAATAGTTTTATCATCTAAGTATTTTTCAGTAATTCTGGTGAATTTTCGTTTTTCACTAGCAGAACTTGAAAAACACTGAAAAATACAGCGACGTAATATGGTAGGAGTAATCTTGCTATCTCTAAAACGGAAAACAGGAACTTTCAACTCTCTATTTTCTGTTCTCTCGTAAATTATAAATGCTATTGGTTCTTCCCCACTGCGGCCAACTGTGAAACACTTAAAATCTTCTGTATTTGATAAAAAATTACGAATATTTTTCCTAAAATCCACTTTTCTTTCGCCTTGAGAATAGGCTAAAAATAATTCAATTATTAAGTCTATATCTCCACTTTGGAGACGCTTATTTTCTATATCAGTACCACCTAAACTTTCAGGTTGATATTCCGTTTCTCTGCGTAATTCATCTAACTTAACAATAAAATCAACAGGATGGATTATGTTCAGCTTAAATTCTTGATAAATTTCTTCTTCTATACTTAACAATCGTTTATCTCGTGTTAAGAAATAAGGAGTATTTATCTGAGAACTAATAACTCTAGCAATTTGGCGCAAGTCTGAAGCATCACTAGCTGTCATGTTTTCAGGGAAGTATTTACGTATAGTATTACAAGTTTTTTCAAATTCCTCCTGAATATAAGGAAGTAATGTAAAATTGTTTATTGCCGCACGTAATTTTTCCCTTTTCCTGGCATCTGAGTTTCTATTTATTTCATTTTTAATTTCATCTGTTACACATAATTCTACTTCTATTTCTAGCCAATCAGCAATTAAAACCTTTGATTCTTTGCCTTCATTATCAAACTTTTCATCATCCACTAAATCAAAAAAAATATTGGCATCTATAGCAACACATAGCCTTGATTCTGTTTGCTTATAAGCGAGATTAGTTAGTAAATTATGGTGTCCGTAATCTAACCACCATTCAGTTAAAATACTACCATCTTTACTTTTTCCTGGTCTTTCATGATTGGCAACAAAACCAAGAGAACCCCACATATCATCTATGTTATAGTCTCTACGGCAGGATGCAAGAATACCGTACAATTGTTGAGTTTTTTCTTTTAATTTTTGAATCAATAATTTTGCAATTCCTCTATCTCTCCAGGTTTTATCTACACAAAGATGTGTAAGTTTTACTCTAGAATATCTACGGTTAATACCATATAGAAGATATCCAACACAAGTTCCAGTTGAAGATATACAACCAAGTATGCGACCTTTACCTGCAAGTTCATAAAAAGCCCCATAGGGTAAAAAACCTAGAGTTTCTGAATTTGCATCTCCTAAGCTAATTATAATTTTTAAATGCTCAGAATCTGAGCTAATTTCTTGAATGTTAAAGTTTAGATGTTCTTCCTTTATCATAAAATGAGCCTTAAATGTATCTCCCAGCCTGTAATTTATAGCTCTTTTGCTAAACCATAGGTTACAAATGTCCAAAAACAGTTATATACATTTTGGCACAGTCGGGTATGATTTGGGTAGTGTGGTGATGTTTTTTTTAAAAGCATTAAAAGAAATATTTAAAGAGGGAATTATCACAGAAGAAGAATATCAAAGTAAACGTCAATCTCTAGTTGATAAACTTTAGATAAATTGTATTAATGATTTTTCGGTGAAATATCCATAAAATCCAAAAATTCACACTTTATCTGCGTGTATCCGCGTACCTTTCGGGAAGGAAGCTACATCCGCGTTCAATTACTTCCACCCAACCACCTAACTTTTTTGTACTAAATAACCACAACGATGTTCACCATGAATCAACCAATGAGTCCGTTCCACAGTACAATCTGGGAGAATAGCCGCAAACATTTCCAATTCATGACCACAAACGCTAGGAAAAGATTCCGCAACATCAGAAATAGCACAGGTATGTTCCACAAAAATGAATCTTTCCCCACCACTAGCATCTGATTCTACAGGGTGAAATTCCGCCATAAAACCTTCCTGCTTTCGCAATTCTATCAAACTTGCGACCCGTTCCCGCAAAGAACCATTACCCACCCGTTCCCGGTATTCTTGGGCTTTGCGTTCCCACTGTTTCCGTAAAATAGACTTTACTTGGTCACGTCCCACAGTTTCAGCTAAGGTGTCCAGAAGAGAAATTGCAAACTCGCCATAACCATCATTTAAGCGGTTAGAGTTTTTTTGCAAGCGGGATCTTCCCTGCTGACTCAGTTGATAAAGGTGCTGCGGTCTGCCCATACTCGGCTGTGCTGATACCGAATACAAAACTAGTTTCTCCGTCTCTAAATCCTTTAAATGACGGCGAATAGCTTGGGGACTGACATCTAAACAGTCAGCCAATTCAACAGCCGTTGCTTGTGAGTGTTTCAATAGATACTCTAGGATATCTTGCTTAGTTGAGGTCTGCTGGGTAGTCGCCATGTTCTCTACTAGACGCTTCGCAAACGTCCCAAAATAAAATTTTTAGAAAATTTGACTAAAACAACATTCTTGTTGTTAATCTATCGTACAATAAAATGTAGATTAAACAACCGCCGAATTGTTTTAGTCGTTAAGCCTATTCTAGCAGTCTTGTTAGCAATCGGTAAGAAAAAACGGGAATTAGCATCATGCAACCCGTCGCCCATCCTTTAAAGAGAACACAAGAGAACCGATGAGCGCATCTGTCACCACCTTAGTCAACCAACCTTACAAGTACGGCTTTGTTACCGATATTGAAGCTGATACTATCCCCCGTGGGTTAAGCGAAGATGTTGTCCGCCTAATTTCCGCTAAAAAGAACGAACCGGAATTTATGCTGGAATATCGCCTCCGCGCCTATCACCAATGGCTGAAAATGACAGAACCAACTTGGCCTCATGTCAAATATCCGCCTATTAATTATCAAGATATTATTTACTATTCCGCACCGAAACAAAAGAAAGCAAAACTCAATAGTTTGGATGAAGTTGACCCCACATTATTGGAAACTTTTGAAAAATTGGGTATTTCTCTTTCCGAACAAAAACGATTAGCTAATGTTGCTGTTGATGCAATTTTTGATAGTGTTTCGGTGGCGACTACATTTAAAGAAAAACTCGCGGAAGATGGTGTCATATTTTGCTCTATTTCCGAAGCTTTACAAGAACACCCAGAACTAATTAAAAAATATTTGGGTAGCGTTGTTCCCATTGCTGATAATTACTTTGCTGCTTTAAATGCAGCGGTATTTAGTGATGGTTCTTTCGTTTATATCCCCAAGGGCGTAAAATGTCCTATGGAATTGTCAACCTATTTCCGCATTAACTCCGGTGATACAGGACAATTTGAACGAACATTAATTGTCGCGGAAGCAGATAGTTATGTTTCCTATTTAGAAGGTTGTACAGCACCCATGTACGACAGCAATCAATTACACGCTGCGGTTGTAGAATTGGTGGCTTTAGATAATGCGGAAATTAAATATTCTACTGTGCAAAACTGGTACGCAGGTGATGCAAATGGTAAAGGCGGAATTTACAATTTCGTAACTAAACGTGGTTTGTGTCAAGGTGTTAATTCTAAGATATCTTGGACTCAAGTAGAAACAGGTTCAGCTATTACTTGGAAGTACCCTAGTTGCGTCTTAGTTGGTGATAATTCCGTCGGTGAATTTTACTCCGTTGCATTAACAAATAATATGCAGCAAGCTGATACTGGAACTAAGATGATTCACGTGGGAAAAAATACCCGCAGTACAATTATTTCTAAAGGTATTTCTGCTGGTAAATCTAGTAATAGTTACCGAGGTTTGGTGAAGATTAATCCTACTGCTAAAGGTGCGAGAAATTATTCCCAATGTGATTCGATGTTAATTGGTGATAATGCTCAAGCTAATACTTTTCCTTATATTCAAGTTCAGAATAATACGGGTAAAGTTGAGCATGAAGCTTCTACTTCTAAAATCGGTGAAGATCAATTATTCTTTTTCGCTCAACGGGGTATTTCATCAGAAGATGCTATCTCAATGATGATTAGCGGTTTCTGTAAGGATGTTTTTAATCAGCTTCCTATGGAGTTCGCTGTTGAGGCTGATAAGTTGTTGAGTTTGAAACTAGAAGGTAGTGTAGGTTGATCTATTTTCGTTGAGGTTCTTTTTTTAATGAACCACGAAGACACGAAGGAAGCGAAAAAGCAGTAGTAAGAAGAGAGGGAGAGAAGATGATTGTTGAGAATAGTGATTTGATTTTGTCGGTTCAGAATTTGACCGCTGATGTTGATGGAACTCCGATTTTAAAGGGGTTGAATTTGCAAGTTCGCGCTGGAGAAGTTCACGCGATTATGGGTCCAAATGGTTCGGGAAAAAGCACTTTTTCTAAGGTTTTGGCGGGACATCCAGCTTATACTGTTACTGGTGGTGAGGTGGTTTTTCAAAACCAAAATCTTTTGGAAATGTCACCGGAGGAACGAGCTAGGGGTGGTGTGTTTTTAGCTTTTCAATATCCTCTGGAAATTCCCGGTGTCAGTAATTTAGATTTTTTACGAGTTGCTTATAATTCTCGTCAGAAATCTAGAGGTTTGGAGGAGGTTGACGCTTTCGATTTTGATGATTTAGTTCAGGAAAAATTGGATATTGTCAAAATGAATTCCTCTTTCCTTAGTCGCAGTGTCAATGAGGGTTTTTCCGGTGGGGAAAAGAAGCGCAATGAAATCCTACAAATGGCTATTTTAGAACCTAAATTAGCCATTTTAGATGAGACTGATTCTGGTTTGGATATTGACGCTCTCAAAATTGTCGCTAATGGGGTTAATCGCTTAACAAGTCCCGAAAATGCCACAATTATGATTACTCACTATCAGCGTCTTCTTGATTATATTGTCCCTGATTTTGTTCATGTGATGGCACAAGGACGAATTATTAAAAGTGGTGGTAAGGAGTTAGCCTTAGAGTTAGAATCTCGCGGTTATGATTGGGTGCTGGAGGAAGTTTTGGGAGTGGGTGTATAATGAATATGTCAATTAATTTAGAGCGGTTTCATGAAACGTCTCTACCAAAAAATTTATTAGATAGAGACGCTTTTTTAAGTGGTTTATTAAGTCGGGTAACTACTACAAAAACAGATGGTTGGTTACAATATTTACGCGAAGAGGCTGCTAATTGGGTACGTCATTCTGTTGTTCCCAATACCCGCGAGGAAGAATGGCGGTTTACTGATTTGTCACCTCTCAAACAGGTAGATTTTCAGTTGGGAATGTTTCATGTTCACAATCATGTAGAGACCTTCGATGGAACATCTCTACAATCCATGATTTTACCTGAAGTTTCTGGGCGGTTAGTGTTTGTTAATGGTGTTTATTCACCTGATTTATCTAATACTGAAAATTTACCTGCTGGCTTAATTGTTGGTAATTTGGATGTTTTACCTGGTGAAGTTGTTCAGGAATATTTAGCGCAAGCTGAAGGTGCTAAAGGGGTTTTTACAGCTTTGAATACTGCGGCTTTAAATGATGTCGCGGTGGTATGGGTTGCGAAAAATGTGGTGGTGGAAACACCAATTCATCTATTATTTATTTCTGTGTCGGGTGAGTCTGCAACTATTTCCCAACCTCGGGTTTTAGTAGTAGCTGAAAGTAATTCTCAGGTGGTTTTGATTGAGGAATATACGAACCACAGAGGCACAGAGGACACGGAGGAGGAGGTTTATTTTACTAATGGTGTGACGGAAATCTGGGTACAGGAAAATGCTCAGGTTACTCACAATAGGGTCGTGCGGGAAGGTGCTGCGGCTTTTCACATTGGTAAAACTGCTGTTACTCAAGCCAGATATAGTCGTTATAATTGTAATGCAGTGACGGTTGGTGGTAAAATCTCTCGTCATAATTTGGAGATATTACAAACTGGTGAACAAACAGAAACGACCTTGAATGGTTTAACTGTTATTGCTGATAATCAGTTGGCTGATACTCACAGTGTTTTATCTTTAAATCATCCCCATGGTGTTAGTAAACAATTACATAAGTGCATTATAAGCGATCGCGCTCACGGTGTATTTAATGGTAAAATATTTGTTCCTAAACTGGCTCAATTAACGGACGCATCGCAATTAAATCGCAATTTGCTGTTATCATCTAAGTCGAGAATTGACACCAAACCTCAGTTAGAAATCACCGCTGATAATGTTAAATGCGCTCACGGTGCTACTGTCAGTCAATTGGAAGATGATCAAATATTCTACCTGCAAAGTCGTGGTATTGATGAAAATGATGCCCGCAAATTATTAGTTAATGCTTTCGCAACGGAAATTATTAACTTTATCCCTGTTCCTTCTTTGTGTGAGAGTTTGTTAAAAACAGTCACAAGTCTCACAAATAAATAAATGCCTTGCACCAAAGTACAAGTATAATAGCTAAAGTCGGTTAAACCCGACTTTCACTATTAGCCAGGAAATTTATTTCTTGGTGGACTTATGAAAAATCTCTCTGTAACTCTCTTACCTTCGCTTTCTTCGTTCCTTCGTGGTTCATTATTCTTAAATTCAAATTCTGCATAGTTTGTAAATTCTAGTTATTATTCTGAAACTTCTGAATTTCTAAAATATGACCTTGATTTCTACCAAAACTCTAGCTGATAAAGTTCGTTCTGACTTCCCAATTTTACATCAGGAAGTTCATGGTAAACCCCTGGTTTATCTCGATAATGCGGCTACTTCTCAAAAACCTGTATCAGTCTTAAATGCTTGGCGTGATTATTACGAACAATATAACTCAAACGTTCATCGTGGCGCACATTTTTTAAGTGCAAAAGCTACTGATGCTTATGAAGAGTCCCGTGATAAAATTGCTAAATTCATTAATACTAAATCACGCCAAGAAATTGTTTACACCCGCAACGCAACTGAGGCTATTAACTTAGTCGCTTACAGTTGGGGAATGCACAATTTACAGCCAGGGGATGAAATTATTCTCTCGGTCATGGAACACCATAGTAATATTGTTCCTTGGCAATTTGTCGCTGAAAAAACTGGTGCAGTTTTAAAATTTGTGGAATTAACTCCAGCAGAAACTTTTGATTTAGAACAGTTTAAAAACCTGATTTCTCAAAAAACAAAACTGGTATCTATCGTCCATATTTCTAATACATTGGGTTGTATAAATCCAGTTAAAGAAATTGCTGAAATTGCTCACAAATTCGGTGCAAAGTTCTTACTTGATGCTTGTCAAAGTGTTCCCCATACTCCTATTAATGTCCAAGAACTTGATTGTGATTGGTTAGTAGCTTCTGGACATAAAATGTGCGCTCCCACTGGCATCGGCTTTTTATATGGTAAGCTGGAATTACTAGAAGTAATGCCGCCATTTTTCGGTGGTGGTGAGATGATTTCCGAGGTGTATTTAGACCATTCTACCTACGCAGAATTACCCCATAAATTTGAAGCCGGTACTCCTGCAATTGGAGAAGCGATCGCATTAGGTGCGGCCATAGATTATCTTACTAATATCGGTATGGATAAAATCCATGCTTATGAAGCGGAATTAACCGCCTATTTATTCGCCCAATTAGCACAAATACCCCAAATTAGAATCTACGGACCAAAACCCAATGCTCAAGGCGAAGGTAGAGCCGCTCTAGCAGCTTTTACGGTAGAGGGTGTCCACGCTAATGATCTATCTACATTATTAGATCAGGAAGGTGTGGCCATACGTTCTGGCCACCATTGTACACAACCATTACACCGTTATTTAGGTGTAGCGGGAACTGCACGGGCTAGTTTATCTTTTTACAATACTCGTGAAGAAATTGATATTTTCATCAAAGCATTAAAGGAGACTTTGGACTTTTTTGCTGGTGTGTTTGCTGAGTAAATTTTGGGTGGGTATTTCCCACCTTTTTAATAAAAGAGTTTTTCACGCAGAGGCGCAGAGGCGCAAAGAGAATATTATAGAGATAGGTAAGATTTTAGTTATTTTATCTAATATCGTGATGGAATGTATTGTATATGCTTCTGGAGTCAATTATTGCTGAACAAAGAACGGTTTTATATAACCTTAGCTGGGATACCTTTGAAGCCTTAATGTTTGTATCAAAGTTATGTACAGATAAATGGACGGGAAATAGAAATGAAGAAAACTGCATTGAAAATCCAAATTGGCAACAAATTAAAACAGCTATTTGTGAGTTAGATGGTAATACTAAAACTTTAGTTAGTTTAGAAGTTGATGATGAAAG
>NZ_KE384593.1:2869-9822 GCF_000426905.1 Dolichospermum circinale AWQC131C | reverse complement strand
GGGATTGAGGGGGGTGCGAGGAGGGGGCTTAAGATGTACCTCATAAGAGCGGAAACCCCTGTATATGATGATTGGTGGAGGTAATGCTGGTAAATATATTGTGACTGCAACCTTAGATAATGAGGTGTTTTATTCTCTCTTGTGTCCGGTTGATTATGAAATAGCTAAATCAGATGTTGCTGCTAAAAATAATAATTTATCTATTTTTTATCAAGCATTAATAAATACAAATAACAATAATGTAAATTCTCCTAATCAGCATAAATTAATTGTTGGTGGACAAGCGGGAAATTATTCTGAGAAAGTTTATGTTAATTTACCCCAATGTTTAATAGCTGCAATCACTTTTGCTGAATCAGGTGAACTTGAACCTTTATTTTCTTGGGAAGAAGATCAATCTTTAGTTACTGCATAATGAAACTATGAATCCTTACGAATTACCAGCAGCAATTGAAATAAAAAGAGACAAAGTCAATAACTATTGATAAATTTCCACAAAATTAAATATCCAATAACCCATATCGTTTTTGCAAAGCCAATAACTTCATCCTCGCTTCCCCAGCATTATCCGCTAAATCAGCAAATTCCACAAACCTCTTTAATTCCCTCTTTAATAAATTCCGTTCCACTTCAATAGTTTCTCTATCCAAATCTGGTGGTAACACAATCATATCAAAAATCGTTGCCCGTTCCTTGCCAGGGTGAGGACGTAAAACCCGTCCCCGACGTTGGATAAATTGACGAGGATTTCCTGAACTTGATAAAATTACTGCGGTTTTAATTGCGGGAATATCCACACCTTCATCTAAACAGCGAATTGCGACTAAACCCTGTAATTCTCCACTTTCAAATTGACGACGTAAAATTTCCCTTTCTTTTAATGAGGTGTTTGCTGTATAGGTACTGACTTTATAACCTAATTCTCCCCCCAAAATTTGAGCAACTGCTTTGAGTTGACGCAAGGAATAACGGTGTCCAATTTCTTGAGAACCATCACTACAATAAAACAGTGTATGGGTAGTTCCTCTGCGATTTTTCATTAACTCTTGTAAAGCTGTTAATTTATTTTCCGCTGTGCCAACTAACCGCGCTCTTTGTATTAATAATGATTTAATATCTTCGTTTTCTTCAAAATCTCCTGTCTCCCCCGTATCTCGATCTTTATACAGTAGAGAACGGCCGATTTTTTTGGTTAATTTTAAATAAGATATACTTTCAAATTCCGTTAATTCTACTAACACTGGATTATATATATAATGAACTAATGCACCTTGAGCAATGGCATCTTGTAAATTAAATTCCGGTTGCAAAACTGGACCAAAATAATCTAATAAAGATTGTGTTCCGTCATCATCAAAATATCTTTCTGGTGTGGCTGATAAAGCTAGACGTAAACCCACATTGCGTGGTAAACTTTCCTCTAATTTCGGTGATCCTAAATTATGGGCTTCATCACCAATAATCAATGTTTTTGGTGGAAAATATTTAAGTTGTGTCTGAAAACCATCACTAATTAAAGTGGAATTAGTGGTAATTACTGTGAGAAAATTTTGAGAACCAGAAGACAAATTATAGATTGCTGTGGAAAGTTGACTTTGCCAACTGCGTAAATTATCGAATGCTAAAATTGGCTGTAAGTTAAATTTCTCACATTCTCTGCCCCACTGGGTAACAAGATGACGATAGGGACACACCACTAACAAAACTTGTAAATCAATTTGCTGATATAATTCATAAGCGATCGCTAATGCAGTAATAGTCTTACCACTACCAGTAGCCATTTTTAATGTTCCCCTGCCATGATTAGCAAACCAGCTAGTCACAGCTTGACGTTGATACTCCCGCAATTGCAGAGATAAAGGCATTTTCGGAAAGCCCGGTAATGGTTGCTTAACTTGATAACTGCCTTTTTTCTCCCCCGCATAAGGTAACTTGAGTTTAAAAGTAGGCAGTTTCGGGGCTGGATTTCGCGTTAAGTACATAAACTGGAATAATTAATTGGTAATTGGTAATGGGTAATTGGTGATCATCAGTAGTCACTTATTTTTATTTGCCACTGACCACTGACTACTGACTACTGACATCCTTTAGTTATAATTGCGCCAAATACCCACCAAAGAACCTTGTACCTCCACTTGCACTGCGGGAACTTCTATGGGATTGTAATCAGGATTTGCCGGTTTGAGAGTGACAAGATCATCATGACGATAAAAACGTTTTAAGGTTGTTCCGTGTCCTTCCACCCTTGCAGCCACAATAGTCCCATTTTTTAATTGATTCGGTTCAGCCACCGGGCGCAAAAATACTACATCACCATCTGCAATCAAATCTTCAATCATACTATCCCCAGAGACCCGTAAAGCATAGCTTTTAGGAGGTAATGATAAATTAGCTAAATCCATAATTTCTACCGCGTCTGTGAAGGGTTCTATCAAGCCACCTGCGGCAATAGTTCCTAAAATTGGTACACCTTGTTTCAGAGGATTAAGTATACGCAGAGTTCTGGCTCTACCTTCGTCCCAGCCAATATAGCCCTTATTGCGTAAATGTTCCAAACGACTTTGCACTGGTGCGGGAGATTTCAAATTCATCCCTTGCATCATTTGGCGAATGGAGGGAGAATGTTGATTTAATTTAATATATTCTACCAACCATTCGTATAGTTCTTTTTGCGGTTCTGTGAGACGTTCCATAATTTTTTCGGGAAGTGAATAATAAATAAATGCCCATAGAACATTGGTACTACAAAATTCTTCTCTTCACAAGCTTTTATTGAAAATTTATGGTAAATAATAGGCAAGGGGGAATAGGCAATAGGCAAGAGTAAGCAGATAAGAATTTCACCAATTACCCATTACCCATTACCCATTACCATTACTGTTATTTTGCCCCAAGAATACTGGCTAGTAAAGCTTTTTGAGCGTGTAGGCGATTTTCTGCTTGATCCCAAACTCGTGACTGTGAACCTTCAATTACCTCTTCAGTAATTTCCTCACCACGATGTGCCGGTAAACAGTGTAAAACAATTGCTTCTGGATCAGCAAGACTTAATAACTGTTTGGAAATTTGATAGGGTTGAAAAACAGGAAACCGATTATTGGCCTGTGTTTCTTGTCCCATACTTGCCCAAACATCAGTATACAGCACAGATGCACCTTTAGCCGCTGCTTCAGGATCATGAGTCAGCAGAACCTCAGTTTTATTATTAGCGATCGCTCTGGATTTTTCCACAATTTCCGCATCTGGAGAATATCCTGACGGAAAAGCTATTCTGACATTCATTCCCACTAAAGCACAACCCAACATCAGGGAATTAGCGACATTATTACCATCACCAACATAAGTTAAGGTTAAACCAGCTAAACTCCCAAATTTTTCCTGAATTGTCAACAAATCAGCTAGAATTTGACAAGGATGTTCTAAATCTGTCAAGGCATTGATGACAGGAATGTCCGCATATTTAGCAAAAGTTTCCAACTCCTGTTGGGCAAAAGTGCGAACTGCTAAAACATCCAAATAACGATCTAATACCCTAGCAGTATCCTGGATAGGTTCTCCTCGACTCACCTGAGTTACATTAGGGTGAAGATCAATTACCTGTCCCCCTAATTGGTACATGGCTACTGTAAAACTAACTCTAGTGCGTGTTGAAGCTTTGGAGAATAATAACCCCAATACCTTTTGACAATGCAGTTTGAGTTTTTCTGACTTGAGTTGAGTAGCTAATTCTAGCAGTTCTTGTAGTTCCCCAGAACTTAGATCCGCTAAACTTAATAAATCTCTGCCTATTAATGCTGCCATGCCTGATTATATATTATAAAGAACAAATGGTTTTACACGCCTTCACTTAGCTGTGTTATGAGGAATACAAAATTGTACTTTACCAAATATTTTTGCATGAATCTACAACATGGCCGCTAGTTTTGACTATTTTTGACAAACAGAAAAATATTTTGTTTACCCTCTAGACAAATCATTTACATGAGGCTATAATGTGTAATCGGTGAGGGAATAAAAAAATCTTCCCGCCAACACCAACCGCCAGCATAGCACAGTGGTAGTGCATCCGACTTGTAATCGGAAGGTCGCAGGTTCAAATCCAGCTGCTGGCCTTGTTCATTTGTAAATGTCACTTGCCAAATTATTTGACCGCGTTGACAAATTATTGTCCCTCACGGTCAATAGTTTGTTTACTATCATAAGCTCCGTCCAAATTAAACCGACCTATATTTTTAGATTTTTTCCCCTTTTTGGACTTTTTACCCTTAGTGGGTGTATTTCCGTTGGTTTCTTGTGATGCAAATTGAGCCAAAATTTCAGTATATTTATTACGAAGAGTATCTAATGAAACGCCACTGTATTCTACTAATTCAGCATCACTATTGAGCATTTCTAACCAGCGTAATTTACCATCTAATTGGGATTGATAACCCTTCATCAGAGCAAACCAGGATTTATAAATATAATTTACTAATGCTGTGGCACTGGTGTAAAAACTTACAGGTTGCCACATAAAGCGCGGATCAGTTTTCAGCAATTCACACAGTTCTTTAACAATATCTGTGGGATGTTTACCTTTTTGTCGCCAGGTTTCAATTTCTGGATGTTTACCCATTTGCATCAGTAGTTCGTTAACCAGTGGCGTGTTTTTCTCTGCCATCAATTGCCATAACTGTTGACGGGTAAACTCACTGGCTAGTAGACGACACTGAATAGTGATTTGGCTCATAGAATAAACATATTTGTCTAATACTAACATATCTGTATTATAGTTTCTTTCTGTAAAATGGTTTTTTATGCAAGAAACTTTTTTCACAAGTAAGGAAGCGGCTCAATTGACAGGTTGTACCCTTCGCCAGATTCAGTATTGGCGAGAGAAGGGGATTGTTGTACCTATAATTAGTGATACAGGTACGGGACGCAGTATTTATTATTCAAGGTCTAATTTAGTGGAGTTGGCAGCTATGGTATATTGGTTGTCTACGGGGATAAGTTTTGATATTGCTTGTTTTATTCTGAAACAACTCAAGGAACAAGAACCAGAGTTGTTTGTTTCGGGTCAGGGGAGGCGGTTTATGTTGTTATCACGGGATGATTCACTTTCTTTGGTAGAATTTGATAGGGAAAGAGCGATCGCACACCTTGATCAAGGTAAAGCTGTAATTTCTGTGTGGTTGGATGTGATTTATCAAAATTTGGTAATGAAGCCGGGAAACAATTAAGACTCTGTTTCTAATTTAGAAACAACTGTGCTTTAAACTTACACTAATTATTGGGTTATCCCATAACTATAGTTCAAACAACTACATATAAAAACTAACTGACATTTTCAACTAAAGGGCAACTAAATGGAACACACACCTGACACTTCGTTTCAAAATAGTATGTGGATTATTGCGCTTTTACCCGACAAACTTCCTGGCTATGTATCAGATAAAAAAGCTGGAGGACAACTTATAATTGACCCCTTAGTTGCAGGTCTTCCTTTATCAGATGGTACAGTAGTTAAGCGATTTTTTGCTCATAATGGAAATGCAAATATTAATGATTACGTGACATTCTCCTGGAGAAATCCAGGTCAAAGAATGTATAATAAAATACAACAAAAAGATAGAGATCCATTAGCTGTTAATGTCCAAGTAATAAGAGAAGATGAAGCATTGCAAATTGTTGATGATATCCGTAAAACATTTGCTATTGAATTACAAATTCACCTAATTACGGGGAAGACTAATATAAATAATTCAGCCGCAGTTAAGCAAACTCAATCTCAAGTTACGCAACCAGCAGTTTATAAACCTCAAAATCAACCTGTAATAACCCAACCATCGGGACTATATACTAATACCACTACTTCATCTCCTGTTAAGCAAACACCCTCTCAGATTTCGCAAACTACACATTCTACAAATTTACCCAATTCTTCCCGTCGTCGTTTTCTGCAAATTTTAGGGTTAACAGGTTTTGGATTTGCGTTAGTGATGACTGGAGAAAGGGTTTTGGATAGAGAGAAACCACAACCCTCACCTCTTCCCACAAGTGTGGAGAAAGTATTAAAATCACCAGTTATAGATTATACGGAACTGATTGTGCTACTCAGTGCTGGAAAGTGGAAAGAAGCAGATCAGGAAACACAAAGAGTAATGTTATCTGTAACAAAACTTGAAAATGAGTTTGGGTTAAATGAAGAAAACATTGAGAATTTTTCCTGTATAGACCTTCGTACTATTGATCAACTTTGGGTAAAATTCAGTAATGGAAAGTTTGGGTTTTCAGTACAAAAGCGTATTTATCAAAATTTGGGTGGAACTAAAGAGTACAACAAGAAAATTTGGGGTGCTTTTGCAGATCATATAGGATGGAGGAAATATCTAGGATGGAGTGAAGGCGACACATGGTTAAGATATGATGATATGACTTTTGACAATACAGCACCCGAAGCCCACTTCCCTAATGATACGTGGAATAGAATGATATGGGGGGGAGATTTGACTGGCGGAGGTGGACGTAAAAGCGGGTCGCGTGTGATTGCTCTTATGTCGAGGCTTATAGATTGTAATATAGATAATAGAGAGTAGAGTGGGTTAGACACACTTATGAATTATATTTATTAATAAGAATATACAGGATTGGAAAATTTACAGGGTTTTATTAAAAAAAATCTATCTATTTTATTATCCTGTAAATCCTTTAATCCTGGACATCCTGATTCAGACAATTTTGCTAACCTATTTCCTCACCATAAATCTATGAATCATAAAGTTTTTTATCTTAATCGTAAAAAAATTAATAACAAACAAACATTTTTAAAACAAGCTGCTGAAGCAATGGAATTTCCTACATACTTCGGCGCTAACTGGGATGCTTTTGATGAATGTATCACCGATTTAACATGGTGTCCGGCTCAAAGATATGTTATATTATATGATCATGCTGATATCTTTGCTCAAGCA
>NZ_KE384593.1:1072-2801 GCF_000426905.1 Dolichospermum circinale AWQC131C | reverse complement strand
GAATACTGGGAAGCTAATAATATTCCTCTCAAGTTTTTAGTTATTAACAAATAGGTAAAGTTACTTTTTCACTATTTGGAGATTGTTTGTTGTGGTTGTCAGAATCAGGTGGTTATCGAGCGAAGTCGAGATAATGTCCAGGATTTAAGGATGTACAGGATTGTTATTTGTAGGTTTTCTGTGAATAGTTAATGATCATAATTTATGATTTAGAGGAAAATATATTTTCTATCATTCACAACAACCTATATTTCCTAAAAAACATCCTGTTAATCCTCTAATCCTGGACATCCTGATATGGCTTGCGCCACGCTACGCTATCAGACAATTTTATGAGAAAAATATATTTTCTATCATTCACAAAAACCTATATTTTCTCAAAAACATCCTGTTAATCCTCTAATCCTGGTTATTATCTCGACTTCGCTCGATAACCACCTGATTCTGACAATTTACTTATTCCCTAGATTCCTTAATAAAGCCACAAAACCAGCTTGAACAAAATGAATATCAGCCGTTACAGCATAAATTAAACCCTGTTCTTTCATCACAATAAATGAGATACAATCTGTTAAACCCCAATTTTTATCTTGACGACTGTGATAAAGTTCCAGCGCACCCATAAGAAGCGGTGTATCTACACTGACAACTTTGATATTATCTGTTTGATAACACTGATTAATAAACTGAACTGATGCTGTGCGGTTCACTGCACTTAAAGCATTACCAACTTCTATTAAAATGGCTTCTGTTATCCATACTTCAACGGCATTTTTCACCCTTGGTAATAATGCTTTAGCTTGAGTATGATATTGATCATTCTTGTTTAATAGAGCCTGAATAAATACCGTATCTAAAAATAGTCGTTCCTGATTCATTCTCTGATCTCATTGTCATGTTTAGGAGTACCATATAAATAGTAATTATGTTGATTCGACCAATCACTTGGTGCTTCAATAGTTCCTGTTAATGCCTCTAGCACGTCCCAAGCATTACCTTCAGCTTCTATATCTTCTAGTATTTCACCAAAAAGAGGATTATCCTTGTGCATTCCTGAAAATTTCAGCCAAGGATGTTCTGTTTTATCTGGTTCAATTTCTAAAGTTACTATTTCTGGTTTTCGTGCTTGAAAAAGCTGAATAAGATTATTTAATGCTTCTTCTTTATTCGCACCTAAACCTTGACATTCTGGTAAACTTAATAATGTCGCTTTCACAGTGCCATCTTCTTGGTTTTCAATTAACACATCATAAGTTAACTTGGGTGCAATTGTGGAAAGAGCATTTTTAACAGCTAAAATCATGATATTTTTACTCTTCTAACTCTGAATTAATTATAACACAATACTTGAACAAAGTTAAAATTATCATCTACATGATTTTAAGATTTATAGATTTTTATTAACAATCGTCCATTTTATATTTTATCATCCTGTAAATCCTCTAATCCTGGACATTATCTTGACTTCGCTCGATAACCACCTGATTCTGACAATTTTACTAACCTATTTCCTCACCATAAATCTATGAATCATAAAGTTTTTTATCTTGATGGTAAAAAAATTAATAGCAAACAAACATTTTTAAAACAAGCTGCTGAAGCAATGGAATTTCCTCCATACTTCGGCGCTAACTGGGATGCTTTTGATGAATGTATCACCGATTTAACATGGTGTCCGGCTCAAAGATATGTGATATTATATGATCATGCTGATATCTTTGCTCAAGCT
>NZ_KE384593.1:0-1004 GCF_000426905.1 Dolichospermum circinale AWQC131C | reverse complement strand
GAATACTGGGAAGCTAATAATATTCCTCTCAAGTTTTTAGTTATTAACAAATAGGTAAAGTTATATTTTCACTATTTGGAGATTGTTTGTTGTTGTTGTCAGAATCAGGATATCCAGGATTTAAGGATGTACAGGATTGTTATTTGTAGGTTTTCTGTGAATATTTAATGATGATAATTTATGATTTGGAGGAAAATATATTTTCTATCATTCACAAAAACCTTTATTTCCTCAAAAACATCCTGTTAATCCTCTAATCCTGGACATCCTGATTCTGACAATTTTATGAGAAAAATATATTTTCTATCATTCACAAAAACCTATATTTCCTAAAAAACATCCTGTTAATCCTCTAATCCTGGATATCCTGATTCAGACAATATTAATCCTGTAAATCCTGATTTGCATCTAATTCACGACGATATTCTTCTATATATTCCAACATTTGATCAAAGTGTGGATCATCTTTATACTTACCTGCTATTTTCATCCAAGGATTTTCAATTTGAGGAGATTTAATTTCTAAAGTGACAATCTTAGCATTTCCTAAACGAACTTGCAAAATCTTATCTAATTCTTCTATTGCTTCCGTTTCTGTATTCCCTAAACCTTGACATTCTGGTAAACTTAATAATGTCGCTTTCACAGTACCATCTGCTTGATTTTCAATCAACACATCATAAGTTAACTTAGGTGCAATTGTGGAAAGAGCATTTTTAATAGCTAAAATCATGATATTTTTACTCTTATAATTCTGAGTTGATTATAACATAATACTTGAAAATAGTTAAAATTATCATCTAGATGATGTTAAGATTTATGGTTGTCTGATAGTGCAGCACAAGCTATATAAAGTTACGTTTTCACCATTTGGAGATTTTTTGTTGTTGTTGTCAGAACCTGAAAATCCTCAGAATAAATTAATTTACTGGATTCCTTAATAACCCACATTCCGCACCCCAAACTGTCACTGGGGTAAATTACGTAGAGAAAAAATTAAAGGG
>NZ_APIY01000470.1:0-505 GCF_000426905.1 Dolichospermum circinale AWQC131C | reverse complement strand
GTTAGGGAAAAGGTAATCAATATGACCCAGGAATTAATAGACCTCAGAAATAGTATCTTAGAACAACGTTATACCGATGCTTTGGCTATTGTTGATGAATTAGAGGGGATGAGTAAACAAGGGATTTTAAGGAATATTGAATCATTTTTATTGAGATTGATGATTCATTTGATTAAAAATCAAGTGGAACAGCGATTAACTAATTCTTGGGCTGCATCAATTGAAAGTTCAATTTTAGAAATTAAGAAATTGAATTTGAAAGAGAATAAAAAATCTTACTATCTGAATATTGATGAATGGGTGGAAATATTAGAGGATACTATAGAATTGGCAATTCGTCCTGCTAGTTTAGAAATAATAAATGGAAAATTGTCAAGACAGCAAATTTCTCAAATGTTAAACAAACCACAATTAATATTAACTGCAACTGAGTTAATTAACCTTACCTATAATTATCAAATTAGAGAATTACCAGATATTATTGATGATTATTTAGGTAATTTAC
>NZ_APIY01000469.1:0-585 GCF_000426905.1 Dolichospermum circinale AWQC131C | reverse complement strand
ATTAGACATCTCCGAAAACTATCTAACCTTCACCACAACTGCTTTTGAGGAAATGAAGGTTAAGTGCAAAGATACTCAGATTATACGCTATAATCAGTGCTGAAGATGCCTGCTATTGGGAATTAGCCAAAAAATAGCACCTCTGAAATTGGATTTTATGCAGGAAACTTGCAATTTGCTATAGCTACAAAATAACAGTACCAATACGCAATCTTACAAGTCCACAAATAGTCATAATTATTTGTTCATATTTCTGGGTATTTAATCTAAATCTTTCTTGGGCAACTCTAAATATCTTGACTAAACGAATTAAATGTTCAACAAAAATTCTTTCCGACGCTAGTTCTTTATTTCTGGACTTTTGTTCAGGCGTTAATTCTTGTTTTTTCGGTTTTTTCTGAGGGGTTTTAATTGACTCTTCTCCTTCATAAGCTTTATCCCCATTAAACCTTTGTTTGGTCTCAAATTCCTGGGAGGTTTCACGAAATAAGCTGATATCACTTTTGGGACCTGGTTTACCAGCCTTTACATCTACAATATCTTTACCATTTGGTAGGACAATTAGCTGGTTTTTTCTAGTATGAG
>NZ_APIY01000468.1:0-605 GCF_000426905.1 Dolichospermum circinale AWQC131C | reverse complement strand
AAGCTGACGTTAACCGTTAAGCTACTGGTAGTAGGACCTGTGCGGGTTAAGGTGTATTGTCCGGGATTTGGTGTTGTTCCTAGTACAGTTTCGGCAGCATCTGTATCTGTGGCAGCAACGGTGATTACAGGTAAATCATTATCAGCAATATTGACTGTGGCACTAGCTGATGTGCCGACGGTGTAGCCTGTTCCCGATGTGACAGTGAGGATGGCAGTTTCTGTGCCTTCTACCAAGGTGTCGTCAATGACGTTCAGGTCAACTAAGGCTGTGCTAGAACCTGCGGCAAAAGTGACAGTAGTAGGAATGGTTGTGTAATCCGCTCCATTGGTGGCTGTTCCGGTCATGGCGATATTCACCGTCAAGGCGCTGGTGGTCGGACCGGTGCGGGTGAGGGTATATTGACCATTGTTGGTGGGTTCGCCAGCATCGGCATCGGTGGCTGCTACTGTGATTACAGGTAAGGTAACACCGCCATCACCATAGATTTTGACATCATCAAGGTTCCACGAACTTACTGTAAATACACCAGTGCTAGTAACATTGAACCCGAAACGAATTTGAGTTGAGGCACTCTTGTAGGCACTAATATCAAATTGTTGAGG
>NZ_APIY01000467.1:0-615 GCF_000426905.1 Dolichospermum circinale AWQC131C | reverse complement strand
GAATGTGGGACTATTTCTATATGTAGCTAGGGCAGTTTCTACAGAAGTTTTTCCAGATAATGTCCATATTTCCGCTCCAGTCAGCTTAATGATATCTGTCTTGACTACTCCCAGGCTGTTTTTAATCTCATTGGCTTGGGTGGTATTGATTCCGTCCTTGAATTTAACAATCAGTTTATTACTGGCATAAGCTGGTTGCTTAGTTGCATATTTTCCGGTATCTTGACTATTTCCGTTTGAGATGATTGGTGCAATTTCTAGCGCTGGAGATGCTTCAATCAATCCAGTAGTGTATTCTAATACCCAGTCTCCACCGGATGCAGTATTACCAGTCAAGTCATCAGATGCAGCTACATCTGCCCCCGTCAACTGACTAATTTGCTGGACAAAAGTTTTACCGGCTGAACCCTGAGCAACATTGGAACCATACAACAGAATATCTCCTGTGACGGTGAGAGATTGACCCCACTGCTGCAATTGTGATGTGTAATTGCTGAGGTTTGCGGAGTTGAGGACGATTGAACCAAGTGACAAACTGCCTTCTGCCCCCTGAGAAATAATCTGAACGCTATCAATGTTTGTCAGTCCTGATAAATTCTGAGTGATTTGCTGAAT
>NZ_APIY01000466.1:0-617 GCF_000426905.1 Dolichospermum circinale AWQC131C | reverse complement strand
CAAGAAGACGGTGCGACTAACTTGGTTTATACCTTTACTCGCACCAATTTAAACCTAAGTTCTCCCCTGACCGTTAACTTCGGGGCGAGTGGCATAGCAAACGCAGCCCCGGTGGGAAGCGACCCGGCCGATTACAACGTATTAACAGGTAGTGCTGTCACCTTCAACCCGACGACGAAACTGGGAACTGTCACCTTTGCTGCTAATGCCACAACTGCAACGGTTGTGGTTGATCCGATTGCTGATACCGTACAGGAAAACAGCGAATCAGTTATTTTAACCGTCAATTCTGGGACGGGCTACATTGGTGGGTCTCCTAATACAGCAACGGGAACTATTATTTCTGAGGAAGGATTTACCACCTACTTCTCGGATGATTTTGCCAATAACAACAAGGGTTGGACTCTGGGGACAGAATGGCAAATCGGTGCTGCCACAGCTTCTACGGGTCAAAATTATGGCAACCCTGATCCCGGAACGGACAATACTCCCACGGCCGATAATGGTGTAGCTGGGGTTGTTATTGGTGGAAATGCCTCCACAGCTTTGCACGGCTTCTATTATTTAACCAGTCCGGTTATCAACACCAGCACCGCTAATAAGTTGTTCTTTGAATT
>NZ_APIY01000465.1:0-619 GCF_000426905.1 Dolichospermum circinale AWQC131C | reverse complement strand
AAAAGAGCTTGTCCTAAGTTGACAATTTAATAGACAAACCTGTACACTCATAGACAAACCTATGAGTGACTTTATGTTTAAACCTCATGAATTTGCTAAAAAAATCGGAGTTTCAGTCAAGACCTTGCAAAGATGGGATGTTGAAGGAAGACTTCCAGCCAAAAGAACATTGTCGGGGCATCGTTTTTATACTGAAGATGATTTACTGATTACCCAGGGATTAAAACCTGTAGACTCAAAACGAAAAGTAGTTGTTTATTGTAGAGTTTCTTCGAGTAGCCAAAAACCCGAACTCAGAAACCAAGTATCCGCGATGGAAACATTTTGTTTGAGTCGTGGGTTAGCTGTTGATGATTGGGTTTCAGAGATTGGAGGCGGATTAAACTTTAAAAGAAAAAAGTTTTTATCAATTATGTTATCAATGCTTAAAGGCGAAATATCGACAATTGTTGTGGCGCACAAAGACAGAATGTGTCGGTTTGCTTTTGACTTTATTATGGAATTAGCAAGTTCCGTGAGGTGTCAGATCATAGTTGCTCCCTCAGGAATCTTTATCACCTCAACAAGAATTAGTCGAAGACCTAATGGCAATTATCCACTGCTTTTCTTGTCGATTGTA
>NZ_APIY01000464.1:0-623 GCF_000426905.1 Dolichospermum circinale AWQC131C | reverse complement strand
CTTGCTAAAGGGAGGGTTAGGGTGGGGTTCTAGCCCAGAAGATGAAGTCAGCTTTTTAGAACTAAGTGGTTATATGCGTAATCAATTACTACGAGATAGCGATGTAATGAGCATGAATTGGGGTTTAGAATTGCGTGTTCCTTTTGTGGATAAAACTTTATTAGAAACTGTTGCACCAATTCCTAGTAATATTCGTTTAGCACAGGGGAAAAAACTGTTAACACAAGCAATTACAGAAATACCTGATTGGGTAATAAATAGACCGAAAAAAGGCTTTTCTTTTCCCTTTGAAAGTTGGATGAATAGTGAATTTGGCGATTATTTTCATAATGTCCATCAAAACCTAAATATCCCACCAAATATACCCCTTAAACCTTGGTATCGTCGTTGGAGTTTAGCAATATTAAACCATTGGTGGGAGCAAATTAACTCATGAAAGTTCTCCATATAATTCCTTCAGTTGCGACTGTTCGCGGCGGTCCGAGTCAAGCCATTTTAGAAATGGTGAAAGCTTTAAGAAAAAATAATATTGATGCGGAAATTGTCACCACTAATGATAATGGAGAAGATATATTAGACGTACCTCTAGGAAAATTTATCAATTATCAACAAGTTCCTGTCCA
>NZ_APIY01000463.1:0-639 GCF_000426905.1 Dolichospermum circinale AWQC131C | reverse complement strand
TCGGTTTTCATAATCACATTATATATTTAGTTGCGATGCCTAATCCGAGCGGAGCGATCGCCTGACCTGTTAGTATAGTTTTATATATCTTATTGCTGGCATTTTTAAAATATATTCTTTAAGGGCGATCGCCAAGGACCAATTTGAGATTTTATAAATTAGCGATCGCTTTCAAAATCAACGGCGATTATCTTGTAACCAATTTTCCCAATCTGACATATTTTGAAAATCCAATAATGCCTCTCCTAATGATTCTAATTGAGAAATGGAGAGCGATTCCTACGGAGTGCTACGCAAACGCACTTTTTGCTCTTGAATAGCAGTTAAATTACCACAACGGCGTTTTAGCAAACGAATAGTTATATTTGCTTCTCCTTGTTGTAAACCTTTTTTCTCACCAATTTCTAACACCTCTTGATAAAACCGGGTTTGAGTAATATCAGCCTCTTTGAGATTAAGCATTTTTTGAATCTCCTCTAGACTAGAGGTTATTTTTTTGACAAAATAGTGAGGATCTGGGCATAATCAGATTATATATTCAGTTGCCATACCCAGAGAAGCGATCGCTTTAACCTCCCCTAATCACTTCTTTTGTTAGCAGTTTAATGAACTGCTAACCAGTCTATCAGGTCTTGTATT
>NZ_APIY01000462.1:0-670 GCF_000426905.1 Dolichospermum circinale AWQC131C | reverse complement strand
ACAAACCCTGTACGCTGGGAATTTAGCTCCTCAAATGCGAGAGTTAGAAATGATTGCTGTTTGCTTGACAAGATTTGAATATGACAAAAGCATTCCCAAAAATCCTATGGCATTTGCAGAATGCAAAAAACAGCTTGTTGAGGGTGGTAAACCAAATTATCCGCCGTCTGACAGTAGAGTTAAAGCAGTTCCTCAAGGATATCATTGCTGATCACCAAACTCCTCCCCCTGAACCTATTTATCAATTACCTAAACTAGCCGGTCCTGTTCATAACTTAGGTGGTGGTGGTACTGATGTTGATGATGCCATTCAATGGATGATTAATCAAGTCAGGGGGGGTAGTAACAGCGATATTAAAGTTAATGTTTTAGTGATTCGGGCTGCTGGTAAGGATGATTACAATCAGTTAATTTATTCCATGAAAGGTGTCAAATATGTAGAAACTCTCATCATTCGTAACCGCCAAGAAGCGAACAGAACGGATATTTTTGATAAGGTCAGAAATGCTGGGGTAATTTTCTTTGCTGGAGGTGATCAATGCGAATATATTCGTCACTGGAAAAATACTAAATTAGAAGTGGCTATCAAGTCGGTTTATGATCAAGGTGGTGCTATTGGTGGTACAAGTGCCGGCGCAATGATTCAAAGTGAATATGTTTATGATTCTTG
>NZ_APIY01000461.1:0-682 GCF_000426905.1 Dolichospermum circinale AWQC131C | reverse complement strand
TATAATCGCTTTGTTGAATTAATGCCTGATGCTTTACTGCCTTTAATTTGTTATCTTAATACTCGCAAAGGTCAATGTAGTGGTATCTCTTTTATTGATAGTATGGGTATTCCTATTTGTCATAATAAAAGAGCAAAAAGAAATAAAGTTTTTCGGGGTTTATCTGGCTGGGGTAAGAGTTCTGTAGATTGGTACTTTGGATTTAAACTTCATTTAATTATTAATGAGCAAGGGGAATTATTAGCTTTTCAAGTCACTCCTGGAAATATTGATGACCGGAAACCAGTTCCTACTTTAGCACAAAATTTATGGGGAAGACTTTTTGGAGATAAAGGATATATTTCTAAAAGTTTATTTCAGGAACTATTGGAGAATGATGTGAAGTTAATTACTCCTTTTAAGAAGAATATGAATAATAAATTAGTTGAATTGTGGGAAAAACTTATGTTAAGAAAAAGGGCTTTAATCGAAACTGTCAATGACCAACTCCAAAATATTTCCCAAGTTGTTCATTCTCGTCATCGTAGTATTTCTAACTTTATGGTTAATATTATTTCGGGTTTAATTGCTTATACTTGGCAAGATAAAAAACCTTCTTTAAAGTTAGATAAACATGAAGTAACTTCTCTACCAGCTTTATTAATTTAATTATTTTTATACAATTAAATTGTGAATCCAAAAT
>NZ_KE384592.1:80469-107481 GCF_000426905.1 Dolichospermum circinale AWQC131C | reverse complement strand
ATGAAATCATCCGTGATTATTGTGTATCTTAATGTCTCATTCTTAAGTTAAATGACTATAAATCTATGACCATAACTTATCAAATAGACTTCAATATCTGGCTTGAAGAAACAGCCAAATTATTACTAGAAAATTGCTGGACAGAAATAGATAAAGAACATTATCAAATCTTCCCAATATTTGGACATCGTTAAACCTGCATTTTAGATCCCCGACTTCTTTGATAAATGATCATTATTTACAAAAGATTAAATTAAGAAGTCAGAGATATTTAGCCTGAATTGAATCACCCTAGAGAATTTGTGATAAAAATTTCTTAGTTCTCTCTTCTTTGGGATTAGTAAAAAAAGTGTCAGGGGTAGCAGATTCAACTAATAAACCGCTATCCATTAGCACCACTCTATCAGCAACTTCTCGCGCAAATCCCACTTCATGGGTAACAACTACCATTGTCATTCCCTCACTAGCGAGATTTTGCATGACATCTAAAACTTCTCGCACCATTTCTGGATCTAATGCTGATGTCGGTTCATCAAATAGCATGATTTTGGGTTGCATTGCTAATGCACGCGCTATAGCTACTCGCTGTTGTTGTCCACCAGATAATTGTCCGGGATATTTTTGTGCTTGTGCTAAAATTCCTACCCTTTCTAATAATTGCATTGCTAATTCTTCCGCTTTTACTTTGGATATTTTGCGGACATATATTGGCGCTAAAGTGATATTTTGTAAAACTGTTAAATGGGGGAATAAGTTAAATTGCTGAAATACCATTCCCACTTCTCGACGAATTGTTTCAATGTTTCTTAAATCATGACTGAGGATAATTCCGTCAATAGTAATAATTCCTTTTTGATATGCTTCTAAAGCGTTAAATGTACGAATAAAAGTTGATTTTCCTGAACCAGAAGGACCCATTAAAACAACTACTTCTCCTCTTTCTACGCTTAAACTTATACCTTGGAGAACATGAAATTTACCATACCATTTATGGACATTTTCGGCAATTATTATCGGTTTTGTTTCTGTCATATTTTACTCTTTTTTTAATTTGAATTTTTTTTAACCAACCACAGAGGCACAGAGGACTCAGAGTAAAAGAGGAAGAACTGTTAAGCTTATTCTTTGGAGAATATGAAATTTACGATACCATTTATGGGCATTTTCGGCAATTATTATCGGGTTTCTTTCTGTCATATTTTACTCTTTTTTTAATTTGAATTTTTTTTAACCAACCACAGAGACACAGAGGACTCGGAGTCGGAAAGGAAGAGATGTTTTATTCAGTTTTATTAAAATTAATTATTTAATTGCTTTTCTAATTTTTTAGCAGCTAAGGACATTGAATAACAAAATAGCCAATAAATCAAACCAATAAATAAATATACTTCTGCATATCTTCCTAAAAATTGCGGTTGGGCTAATATGGAACGTGCCATTCCTGTTAATTCCACTAATCCCACTAATGATAAAAGTGATGTATCTTTAAATAAGCCAATAAATTGACCAACAATTGCGGGAATAACTGCCCGTAATGCTTGGGGTAATATTACTAATGTGAGTAATAAGGGTGTATTTAATCCTAGTGCTTTTCCTGCTTCTATTTGTCCTCTGGAAATTGATTGTAGTCCTCCGCGTACGTTTTCGGCCATGTATGCTGCACTAAATAATATTAGTCCCACCATACTTCTGAGTAATCTATCTAAACGCAAATCTGCTGGTAAGAATAAGGGTAACATAACTTGGGCTAAAAACAAAATACCAATTAATGGTAATCCTCTGACAATTTCAATATAAAGAACACAAAACCACCGCACTACAGGTAAATTACTTGTTCTTCCTAATGCGAGTAAAATTCCTATGGGGAAGGAAAACACAATACTAATTATTGCTATTAATAGGGTGAGTAATAAACCATTCCATAAGTTTGTAGATACAGGTTGTAACCCTAAACCACCACCAATTAACCAGATAATTATCGGAAAGGATAATAACCACATTAAGGAAAGCCAAGGTGTGATAATTTGAGCAAATTTTTGACCAATTATCACACCTAAAGTTATTAAACCTGTAATTAATAATAAAGACAAACGACTAGTTAATGGGAAGGGTAAAATTAATAATAAAACCCCAACAATAAAACCAAAAATTAGAGAATTGCGTTTTGTGAATATTGCTTCTTTAGTAAATGCACCCCCAGTAATTGAGGTTAAAGTTGTAGATATTCCCAAAACCAGCCAAATTCGCCAATATAAATTCTGGGGAAACCTTCCCACCAAAAATAAATGTAAATTAACTGTAACTACTTGCCATTGTGCCTTAGTAATTAACCAAATTGCAAATCCTTGAAATAGCCAAAATAGAAAAATTGAACAAAAAACAGTTAATAAACAATTGTACCAATTATTAAACAGATTTTCTCTTAACCAAGTTAGTGTAATCATAATAAAAATGTCAGTTGAATTAAGGTAAAAATATGCGATTAAATGGTTGTTTGCGATAGCGACGATAAATATTAAAGTCTTTATCTAGAGTGGCAATGGCAGAAATGTTTAATCTTTCAGAAATGGCGATAAGTGATAAATCGGTAAAATCTGCGGGTAAATCTTGATAAATTGTGTTAAGTTCTTGGATTCTTTGATAGTCTGATGGCACTAAATGTTCGCATAAGAAAACTCTTATTGATAGGGCAGATAAGAATTCGTTCTGCACTTTTGTATTTGGCGCAAGTAACCACATCACTTCTGTAACACAGGCAATTGTTGTGATGAGTTGACTAGTACAAGTGCTAAAAAAGTTAACAACTTGTTGGTGATATTTGTCTTTACGATCATAGAAGGCAACAATAATTCCAGTATCAATTAAAATCAGAGGATAATTATTCATGATTTCTTCTTTGATGTCTTGCTTGAATTCTGTCAGCAATTGCTTTTTTGCGTACATCTCTATCTGACAAATCTCCTGATCCTTCTAGTAAGAATTGTGGATAACCACCCATTCGTTCTAAAACTGTTTTAGCCGAAGTTGGATAATTGTTAACAGGTGTTTCCAATGATGAGATAAATTGTAAGACAAGTGGGATTTGTTGATCACTAAGATTAGCGATCGCTTGTAAGAGTTCTTGCTGTAAATTGGCGGGGTACATAGTGATTAATTGGTGTTGTGATGATGACAATTTTAGCAAATGTATCGCTCTTTGCGAATACTGCGGTTAATATTATCTTTCCTTAATCTGTACAGAACGATTAAATAAATTCATGGTGAAAGAAATTATCAAACTCAACGTCAGATAGGTAATCATAATTAACAGCATTACCTCTACAGCTTTTCCAGTTTGGTTAAAAGTCGTAGAAGCAACAAAATAAATATCAGGATAACCGATAGCGATCGCTAAACTGGAATTTTTTGTTAAACTCAGATATTGACTAGTTAATGGGGGAATAATCACCCTTAACGCTTGAGGAAAAATCACCAATTGCATTGCTAAACCTGGCTTTAAACCCAGAGATTTTGCTGCTTCCCATTGTCCTTGAGGAACTGATTTAATTCCCCCCCGCACAATTTCCGCAATAAACGCACCCGTGTAAAAAGTTAACCCTAATAACAAACTAGAAAACTCTGGAGACAAGGTAAACCAAGGAAATTCAATGCCATTTTGACTAAAGTTAGCGAAACCCAAAACAGAAATTTTATTTTCGGCTTTGGGGAAACTCAAGAAAATTGCAAAGTACCAAAATAGCAATTGTAATAATAATGGTGTATTCCGAAAAATCTCCACATAAACAAAACTAATTTTCCTGACTAACCAATTATCTGATAGTCTGGAAATTCCCGCAGTAATTCCCACAATTGTAGTTAATAATATACTCATTATTGCTATTCGTAAAGAATTAATTAATCCCACTAATAAAGCATAATTATAAGCATCCGTTGGTTGATAATTAACGATAGTTTCACCAATATCAAAAGATGCTTGTTGCTTGAGAAAATTAAATCCAAATTGAATTCCTAATTGCTGTAAATTCCGTCTGACATTACTCCACAATATCACGACTATAACTACTGCTAAAAATACAAAAATTAACTGAATAGCATTTTGCAAAAAACGATGATCACGCCATAAAGGAGGTTTAGAATTAGTCATTATTTGAATTTAGTATTAGAATACTACCGGAAAGGTGGAGAATAGAGTAATCCTCCTTTTGTCCCTAATTGATTTTGACCACGAGGGAGATTTAGTTTTGTCTTTGTTCCCAAATTGCGTTCATAAATTTCCCCATAATTACCAACGTGTTTAATAATTCTGGCTGCGAAATCATTTGTTAAACCAATTCCTGCTGCCAAATTTCCTTCTGTTCCTAAAAAACGTTTAATATCGGGATCTTTACTATTTGCAAACTCTACTAAATTTTGAGAATTAATCCCCAATTCTTCCCCTTTGATCAAAGCATAAACAGTCCAGTTAACTATATCACTCCATTGAGTATCACCCTTAGCCACTGCTGGCGCAAGGGGTTCAGAAGAAAGAACATCATCTAAAATGATGTTATCTTCCGGTTTCGGTAGGGTTGTTCGTCGAGAAACCAAACCAGAACGGTCTGCGGTGACAGCATCACAACGTCCTTCTGCATAGGTAGCAAAGGTAACATTCACATCTTCAAAAACAACGGGTTTATAAGTCAAACCTCGTTTCCGCATTTGGTCTGCTAAATTCTGTTCGCTTGTCGTCCCTGTTTGGACACAAATAGCTTTGTCTTTGAGGTCTTTAATAGATTTAATGTTGCTATTTTTGCGAACCATAACCGCCTGACCATCATAAAATACCACAGGTGCAAACTCTAAACCCTGAGCAGTCCCCCGGCTAAAGGTCCAACTAGTATTGCGACTCAAAATGTCTACTTCTCCAGTTTGTAAAGCTGTAAATCTCTCTTTAGCGTTAAGGGGACGGTATTCTACTGCGTCTGGATTATCAAATATCGCTGCTGCTACAGCCCGACAAATATCAACATCAATACCGCTATATTTACCGTCAGTCCCCACAAAACTAAATCCTGGTAATTCACCGCTAATTCCACAAACAAGCTGACCACGGCTTTTAATGCGATTCCAGATTACGCGAGTAACCTGTGCTTGAGGGGTATTAATCTGACTCTGTGTATTTTGTGGTTCATCACTACAAGCAGTCAGAGAAAATATTAATTCCAGTGTGACGATACCAGATATAATATGTCCAATAGTAGATGATTTCCTAGATTTCATAAGTAAATAAGGCGATATTTATTGTTGATATAATCTAATTTTTACACAAAAACGTCAAAAAAGCACAAGATATATCAAATATCTATCGGGGATCACATTTAATTAAAACCAAACTTCCCAATTAACAATATGCTAAATTTTCTCAATTCCCTTCTCGGTCGTCATCCAGAGCGCGTCAAAGCTAATGTAGAGATTTATACTTGGCAAACTTGCCCCTACTGCATCCGTGCCAAAATGCTACTATGGTGGAAAGGTGTTAATTTTACAGAATACAAAATTGACGGTGATGAAATAGCCAGGGCGGACATGGCTATACGCGCTAATAATCGCCGCAGCCTTCCCCAAATATTTATTAATAATCAACACATTGGCGGTTGTGATGATCTGTATCTTTTAGATAGGAAAGGTCAACTGGATGATCTTCTGTATTTATACTGATGAAAACTTGGTTGAAATAAATAAAATCACCCAAATCTAACTGGCTCTTGTGGTGCGGGCATCTTGCCCACTAGAATTATACTTAAATATAGTACAGTTTATAGCTAGATCATGGCGATCGCCTGATTTTTAGCTGTTTTGAGATTGTATCAGATAAAATAAAAACAAATCAACCAGAGGCAGTGATTATGATCACCCAAATCAGTGAAATCAAATCTCCCACTGAACTTGTAATCTCTTGGGAAGCCTTACCCGATGATTTTCAGTTAGAGGACGAACCGGTGGAAAATACAGGACAGCCACTTTTGGCTGGTGCTTTGCGCGAAAGTTTAGAAATTGCGGGTTTTATTCAACCGCAGATGTTGATAGCCTCAAATTTTGGTTTATGTGCGACATTAGACGGTAAATTTATTGCTAAAGCACCTGATTGGTTATATATTCCGGCAGTCAAAGAAATTTTACCTGAACGCAAAAGCTACACACCGAATTTAGAAGGAGATATTCCCGCTATAGTTATAGAATTTTTATCAGATCAGGAAGGTGGAGAATATTCTTTTAAACGCACATATCCACCGGGAAAATGGTTTTTTTATGAGCAAATTTTGCAAGTTCCCATCTATGTAATTTTTGATCCAGATGGGGGTCTACTGGAATTATATCAACTGGAGAATGGTCGCTACGAGTTAAAACAACCCGATGAAAATGGTTTACATTGGATTGACGCAATGGGCTTATTTTTGGGAACTTGGAGGGGGGAAAAAGAAGCTAGAACTGGATATTGGTTAAGGTGGTGGAATCAAGCAGGTAATCTATTACCTTGGTCTGTAGAAAAGATTGCAGAAGAACGTCAACGGGCTGAACAAGAACATCAACGGGCTGAACAAGAACGTCAACGGGCTGAACAAGAACGTCAACGGGCTGAACAAGAACGTCAAGAGAAAGAACGGCTAATAGCGTACTTAAAATCCCAGGGGATTGATCCGAGTAATTTACCTTAAATAGTAGGGTGCGTTAGCTGTCTTCGTAACGCACCTAATTGAAATCAATAATAACTGACCACAATAATAAATATAAATATATGCTGGATATACTGGAATTACCAGAATATTTAATACATAGAAAATGGATGAATCACGCCCTAGAATTAGCGCGAGCAGCGGGTAATGCTGGTGAAGTTCCCGTGGGTGCTGTAATTGTTGACACAAATAACCACCTGATTGCTGTAGGAGAAAACCGGAAAGAACGGGATCAAGACCCTACGGCCCACGCGGAAATTATGGCGATTCGGGCTGCTAGTCAAATTTTGCCAAATTGGCGCTTGCATGATTGTACACTATATGTCACTCTAGAACCCTGTCCAATGTGTGCTGGTGCTATAGTTCATGCACGATTGGGAAAATTGATTTATGGAGTGGACGATACCAAAACTGGCGCAATTCGGACTGTTCTCAACATCCCTGATCACCCAGCGTCTAATCACCGTCTAAAAGTGCTAGGAGGTATTCTGGAATCGGACTGTCGAGAACAATTACAAAATTGGTTTGTTAACCAACGTCAGCAAAAATAACAGACACAGATAAAACTGTCCAGATGGGAAAACAAAAATTACTCAATAAAATCTACGGTGGACATAATCAAGTTTGTGTCATTATTTACTTCTAAAAACTAGCCACCGTTATGATTAAATCAGACTCTGCTTCTACTACCGACCATTCACAAACCACAAGTACCTATGTAAATTCTCAGGTCAAATCTCCCCAGCAACCGTTGATGGCTGTGAGGACTTGGCGGATTTCCCCTTGGTTAATGCCTCTGGCCTATTTTCTAGGACGTTACATAGTTTTGCCATCTTTCTTTGGACATATTCAAGTTACTGGACGAGAAAATATCCCCAGAAGTGGTCCGGTAATTCTTGCTCCTACCCATCGTTCTCGCTGGGATTCATTAGTTTTACCCTACGCTGCTGGTCGTCACCTCACAGGTAGAGATATGCAATTTATGGTGACAATTGATGAATGTCAGGGGTTACAAGGTTGGTTTGTCCTGAGAATGGGCGGTTTCCCTGTCAATACTCAACGTCCGGCGATCGCTAGTCTCCGTCATGTGGTCAAGTTAATGCAGCAGGGAGAAATGTTAGTTATTTATCCTGAAGGTGATATCCATCGTGATGGTCAAGTTCACCTGCTGAAGCCGGGAATAGCCCGTTTAGCCTTAAATGCTGAATCTAAATACCCAGGGTTGGGGATTAAAGTTATACCTGTTAGTATCCAATACAGCGAATCCTATCCTCACTGGGGTGCAGATGTCAACATTCACATTGATGAACCTATCCAGGCCAGAGATTATATGAATGGAAATTTAAAACTGGAAGCTAAAAGGCTGACAGCAGATTTAACCCATAAATTAAAACAATTAAGTCAGGAGTCAGAAGTCAGAAGGAACATAGAACCAGAAAATTCCTCCCCTGCTTCTCCTCCTTCTCCCTGCTATATATCTACTACTTCCCATGTCCAATTACCAATTCCCAGTGATTAAGTTTCCCCACATCAAGCGCAGCGTAGTCAATGACTTGTAATTCCCAGTTACCTTGCGCGGGTTGAGAAAGTAATTGTTTTAGAGCGGGATGCGATCGCATTGTGTAAGTATTTTGTAATTGGTTACGACGGCCTAATGTGCGACTTTGCAATAAAATCCGCTGATTATTAGGAGCAATTAAATAAATTTCTAAATCTCCTAAAAAATCATGGGTGATATTAACTGTAACTTGGATATCACCAATATTAATAACTTCATTAATAGCGATCGCACTTTTAATTCCCTGTTGATCATTATCAGGAATATTCACAACTTGAGTATTTTTTACCTGTGTTTGTTCATTAGTAATTTCAGAAAGGACACCCATTTGTTTTGCTAGTCTCACAGCCTTAGCTGCATTAACTTTCCCATAACCAAACCATTGACTATGACCATTACTATCATAAGTACCCCCATTAATACTCAATTGAGGATCAGAGCTATTATCAATAATTTTATCAGCAGTATCTTGAAGAATCTGTTTAACTTCTTGAGCCGTTAAATCAGGATTAGCTGATAATACTAAAGCTGCTACTCCTGCGACTATGGGAGTGGCGCTAGAAGTACCACCAAAGTTATTAGTAAAGTTTCCAGCATCATAACCTGCTGCTCCTAATTGATCTGCGGTCAAAATTCCCAACCCAAACAGAGAAGAGACAATTGCCGGTTGTGTATAAACAAAACCGGTTTCTTGAAACCACATTCCTGGGGGAGCATTATTACTAGGAGCGCAAACAGAAATATTATCTCCCCAATTACTATAAGCAGCTTTTTTATTCAAACTAGTAGAAGCCGACACGGTAATTACATCAGGATGAACTGCAAAACCGCTTAACCAATTTGTGTTAGCTTTAACAATATTTCTCGGCCAATTTTGTTCATTGATAGTCCCATTAATCGGACGGTTAGCATTTCCTGCTGCAAAGACAATTACACATCCTTTACCATTACGTCCATTGGTAGCAGCATGACTAATAGCTGCCCTTTGACGGATAGAAAGGGGAAAATAAACAGCAGAAGCTCCCCAACTACAAGAAATTACACTTGCTCCCTTTTCCACCGCCCAATTAAAAACATCCTCAATTGATTGATCATCTAAAAAACCGGTAGTCCGAATAGGCATCATTGCACAACCAGGAGCAACTCCGACAATTCCCGCGCCATTTTCTTCAGCTACAGCTAGTCCCGCGCAAGCAGTACCATGACTAGTTTCTTTTTCTCCTGGTAAGGGTAAAAAATCATTTTCTTTTAAATCTCTAGGAGCAACAATTTTACCATTACCTTGAAAATCTGGGTGATTCAAGTCAAAGGAATCATCTACTACAGCAACGATAACAGAACGAACGCCGCGAGTAGTATCCCAAGCTTGTTCTACGGAAATGTGAGAACCAGCTATTAATTGATTTCCCCCATTGTGATTGAGATACCACTGTTGAGGATAAAGGGAATCTTTGGGGCGATAATGAGGTTCTTGTTGAATGATGATATTTGGTTCTGCGGCTAAAACTTCTGACAGTTTTTGTAATTGATTCGTGATTTTAATTGGGTTTTGTTTAGCTTGTTTACTCACCAGAAAAATAAAAGTATTCGACATTCCTATCACTGGTTGATCTAGAACTAAATTAAATCTATTCGCAATAATATTAATTTTATTCATATCTACCCAAGTAGCAAATTGAATTGTAATTTGATCACTTAGATAAACTAAAGTACCTGGATTATTTTCAAGTTTATAAACATGACTAACAAAGTCTACATTTTTATCGGCACGGACTTGAGACATTACTGTTTCTAACTGCTCAGGAAAAACTGTATATAGTTCTAACTTTGCCTGGGATATAGTGCGCCGCCATACACATCCATGTATCTGTGATAGTTGCTCACGTGGAAAATTAGCATTAGGACGCATAGTAAAGCGATATAATGTTTTTTCTAACATTAACTCCTCGCCACTGCGTTGTAAAATTAATGCTTCGTCGCTATTTGTGACATCTGGTTCAACAAAATCTGGAGAATTAATATTATCACTCATAAAAAATTGGGATTAGTTTAAAATTAATTGACCTCTTGGCTCTTACCTGTTTAGTCCTTTGCCAGAGAAATTTTCTCAGTCACTTGAGTTTATTATCGGTACAAAGAGAGTTAAAATACATCAAGCTTTTCAAATTTTTGCCATATTTTACTAGTTAACCTCATGAATGTTGCTACGGATCTATTAATTCGCTTGACCTGCTTATCATTTATAGCATTTTTAGGTATATTATCACCTGCTGAAGCTCAGGTAAAAAAGCCCTCAAGTCCTGTTAATCCTGCTAGTGAAACCAAACCGACGACCGGGGATAAAACTAACACCCTCAGTCCCACTGGACAGGGTAATAATATCTTGAGTATAGCGGCAGGCGATCGCCTAGTCAAAGAAGCAAATCAAGCGATATCTAGTCAAAATTATGCCCTAGCTGCCCAAAAGCTGCAAGAAGCACGCCAGGTTTATAATCAGTTATCGAGCTTTTATCAAGAGTTAAATTCTAGCTTTACAGGTATTGACATTTCTGTATCTGACTCCCAACGCCAAAAAGCCCTAGCAACTGCCCAAAAGCGAGATGAAGCCAGCTACCAGTTAGCCCTAGTATATCGAGCGCGAAATCAGCCAGAACTAGCCATACCTTTGCTAGTGCAAATCATTAAAAGTCAAAACCCAACCAGAGAATTAGGGACAAAAGCTTATCAACAATTATTTGAATTAGGTTTTGTGGATGCACCCTATTCTCCTGCAAACAAGAAATAATCAGCATAAGTTAATTAGCAACAACCAAGAGTTAGATATCTGTTAATAATAGAGAAGTAAAGTTTTTTCAGGAATTGCAATGATGAGTCCGCAGCAAGTGGAGGGAATGATTAAGGCACAACTACCAGATGCCCAAGTGCAAGTACAAGACTTGACGGGTGGTGGTGATCACTATCAGGTGACAGTAGTTTCATCCCAGTTTGCAAACAAGGGACTAGTACAACAACACCAGCTAGTTTATGGGGCATTGAAACAAGCCATGTCCAGCGAAGCTATTCATGCCTTAGCCCTGAAAACCTACACTCCCGAAGCTTGGCAAGTAGTAAACTAATTTGAGATTTAGGATTTTGCCTTCCACAAAATCTAAAATTGTCTTGAATTTTGACTTTCGACCTTTAAAAACGCAGGAAATAACTAATCATGACCCCAGAACTTAAAGAAAGAATTGATACTTTGGTAGAAGAAAACAAAATTATGGTTTTCATGAAGGGTAACAAATTGATGCCCCAATGTGGTTTCTCTAACAATGTTGTCCAAATTCTCAATACATTAGGAGTTCCCTTTGAAACTATTGACGTACTTGCAGATCAAGACATTCGTCAAGGAATCAAAGAATATTCCAACTGGCCAACAATTCCCCAAGTATATATTAATGGTCAATTCGTTGGTGGTTCTGATATTTTGATTGAACTCTACAACAAAGGTGAATTAGAACAGTTGGTAGAAGTAGCCCTAGCTTCTTAATATCAACTATAAGGTGTAGGTTGGGTTAAGGAACGCAACCCAACACCTGATTTTTATTAGATTTGGAACTTTAAATTAATTCTCATAATTTGAAAATTATTTATGCCTAAATTACCACATTTTTGATGAAAAATATGAATAATAAAACAAATATAGAAGACTGTGGTTATACATTCATAGGTACAGCGGTTGATAATTTAATTCGTCATTTTGAAGGTCAATCATCTCTACAATTATATCCTGATTTTCGAGAACGGCGAGAACGTGCAAATGAATTATTATTTGATTTAGTTGGTAAACAACCTGGTTGTTTTTATATTCGTCGTCAAGGGACTGGAAAAGAAACGGGAGAAGAAATTTGGGAATTAACTATAGCCACAGACCAAGATAATTTTCAATTACCAAAAAGACTGAAAAAATTAGGAAAGACTTTAGGATTTAAAGCTGCCGTTCGTCAAAACGGATCTGGTGGTTTTAAAATTTTATCAGCTTATTTATTACCAGAATTGCGGGGAATTGTTGATGGTTATGCTGTACTTTATTGGTTATATTTAATTCCTAATTATCAAGATCGTCTTGATATTCCCACAGCATTATTGGCAAAAATTAAAAATATGCCAATTTGCGGGAATCATGTTCCTACAGAAGATCAACTTCAAGCCTGGAAAGCTTTTTTAAAGGTTGAAGAAAATATTGCTAAATCTCGTCAATTTTGCGTACTTTTTGTCAATAAAAATAATAATAACCGCTCAAATTCTCGACTAATTACTTTAGAAATTAAAATTAATTCGGCTACTTTAGATGGTTCTGAAGAACATTTTTTAAGTGTAGAAAACTTTTGGGAACGGGTCAAAAAAGCCAAAAATCAAGAAGTTAAATTTTTAGATTCTGTCCCCACAGAAAAAAATCGCCGTAACAGTCGTCAATTAGGAACTATTGAAACAATTGATCAAAAACATAATCTTATTCATATTCGACTAGAGAGAGAATTAATTGAATATATAGCCAAAGGTAATTATCAACTTCCCAATAATGGTTACTTATTTTTTGATGCTGCTGGAGATATCAAACAAATCGAACGTAAAGAAAAAGCTTTAGAACAATTAAGACAAGGAAGGACTCAAAACCCCTATTTAGGTAATTTTTTATTTGACGCTTCCCAAGCGAGAACTATTACAAAAAGTGTGAAACTAAAATCACAAGATTTATTATTATCTTCTGCTAATGCAGGACAAAAAACCGCAGTAGAAAAGGTACTTTCCGCAGAAGATTTAGTTTTAATTCAAGGACCACCCGGTACAGGAAAAACCACCGTCATTGCAGAAATTTGCTATCAAGTAGCATTACGCGGAGGACGGACATTAATTACCTCTCAAGCGAATTTAGCTGTTGATAACGCCCTCAGTCGCTTAGTTCATAATCCCCTTATTCGTGCTATTAGAAAGGGAAGAGCCGAAAAAGTTGGAGAAGAAGGACAACCATTTTTAGAAGATCAAGTCATTAGTACATGGTTACAAAATACCGCTACTGACTGCGAAAATAATCTCAGTCAACGTCAGAAAAATATTACAATTTTAACTCAATTATTACCATTATTACCAAGATTTATAAACTATTATATATTTGAAGAACAGTTTAATCAGCAACAAAATGAACTGAAAACAGAAAAAGAGAATTTACAGACAATTTATCAAAACCAAGAAATTAAATATGATCAAATTTTAGTAAATAAAAATGAAATTGCATCCTTAATTACTGGTTTAGAGAATATACTGAAAAATTACCAAAGTATAGACTGGGAATCTCCAGAAATCAAGAATTTCTTACCCCATATTCAACCCTATACAGAGAATAACAAACAAGTAGATATTTTTCGAGAAAATGTAATTCAAGCGATTAAATGTATTGAGGAACTTGGTTTTGTCCGTCCTGGTTTTGGTGTATTTGGTTTAGCAGTTTGGTTACAGGAAAATATTATACCTCAACTTTCTGAATTTCAAGCAGGATTAAAAGATATTAATAATCTATCTTTAGCTATTGCGGAAGTAGCGGAATTAGTTGATATTTTTCAACAACATTCTGTATCTTTACAGAAATTAGAAACAGATTTACAAAAATCTAGTCTTCACAAGAATATACAACCAACAATCCAAATTTGGGAAAATCGTCAACGGGAAATTGATTATATTATTGAAGCAGTTGTAGAATGGAAATCTACAGGATATAATAATTTATATCAAGTTTTGAAAGAATGTCAACAATCTGATTTACTTTTAACAGAAAATATGGTAAATCTACCATTAGGTTTATTGATGTTTGCTCAAAACTTAAAATTACCTATTGTTCCCAAAAATTATAAAATCAGTTTACCAGCTTGGGGAGTATTAACAAAAGCTATAGCTTATGAAATAGAGGGAAATTTTATTGATAAAAAAGGTAAACAGCATAATTTTAGTTCTTTTTTACAACAAAGTTTTAATCAAATTCCCATAGTATTATCAAAAAGTGATCAGACTCAGTGGCAAAAAACCTATCAAGAGTTAAAAAATTATCAAATTCTTACCCCTAAACAGCGGAAATTGCTAATTGAAAATATTCAAGTTTTTTTGATTAGATTGGAAAAAACTTATGGTAAGTCCTTTGAATGGAATAATATTGAAGCTACTCTTAACCGCATTACCCAAGAACTACTAGAAATTATCTTAATTAATGCGCGTCAATGTGTTTTGAAAGTTAAAACCGAAGCTCAACAACAATTGCAAATTTTAAAACAGCAATTTCAGGAACTTCCAGAAAATGTAATTTCTTCCCAACAAATAGCTGAAGCTAAAACTCAGTTAGAAAACAGTAAACAAGCTGCTAATTTAAAACTTGCAGCAGTTATTAATAACTTACAAGCAATTCATAAACAGCAAAATATACCTCATCAATTACGGAATTTAACAGAAAAGTATCTAACTAAACAAGCAAATATTTGGGAACAACCAGAGGAATTTTCTCAACAAGTTAAGTTTTGGGAAAATCGCATTTATGAGTTAGAAACTCTGATTTCGTCATTAGCACCCTTTACTATTTTAGAAACAATTAAAGACGCTTTAAATCAACAATTTACAAATTTACAAGAACAAACTGATGTTTATCAAGAGGAACTTGAACTATTACAAATAGAAATATCTGATCTAGAAGACAAATTAGAATTACAATTATCAGATAATTTAATTATAGAACGGAATTGGTGGGAGTCAACTTGGCCAATTATACCAGATAAATTTAAGCCAGAATTATCTGACGGAGATTTATTTAATTTAGAGTTTTTAACCAAGGTCAGAAATAAATTGAAATCATGGAAACAGCAACTGCAAAATGAAGAAAATTATTTAGATAAATATCAAAATTTTGTTCAAGATTGGATTACAAAATTACGTCAACCTTCCGAACAAGATAGTAATGATTTAAGACGAATTTATTTAGATAATGCTAACGTTGTCGGTATTACTTGTGTTCAAGCTGCAAATTATAGTTTCTCCGAAGAATTTCAATCTTTTGATGTTGTAATTATAGATGAAGTTAGTAAATGCACTCCCCCAGAGTTACTAATTCCCGCTTTGAAAGGTAAAAAATTAGTCATGGTAGGAGATCATCGGCAATTACCTCCTATGCTTGATACTAGCACAGTGGCAGAAGTGGCGCAAGCCATGGGTAATTCTAGAGAAGAATTGCAATTTTTAGAAGAATCATTATTTAAAAGTCAGTTTGAAATTGCTGATAAAAGTATCAAGAAAATGCTCAATACTCAATATCGAATGCACCCCATGATCATGGGAGCAATTAATCAATTTTATCATGGCAAATTAGAATGTGGAATTTTAGAACCTGATAGGAAACGCGCTCATAATTTAGCAGGGAAAATCATTCAATCTGATCATCATTTATGTTGGGTAAAAATGCCTAGAGAAAATGAATTTCAAGAAGAACGCAATGGTACTTCATTTGTGAATACTAAAGAAATTGATGTAATTGAAAATATTTGTCACCAATTTGAGCAGGTTTGGTTTCATAAAGTTGCGAATGGAGAACCAAAAAAAGAAATAGCTGTAATTACATTTTATGGCGCTCAATTAAGAAAAATTGATGAACGTTTACAATCTGAACTTTTCCCTTCTTTACAAATTAGAACGGGTACAGTTGATAGATTTCAAGGTATGGAAAGACCAGTGGTAATTGTGAGTATGGTCAGAAATAATCCTCAAGGAGATGTGGGATTTGCAAATAAACCAGAACGGGTAAATGTGGCTTTTTCTCGCGCTCAAGAATTGTTAATTATTGTCGGTTGTCACGATTTATTTACAGGTAAATCTGGTACAGTAGGTAATATGTATTCTGAGGTTGCAAACACTGTTAATCATCATGGAGGTTTTATTGATGTTTCCTGCTTCTGTAGTTAAAATAATTGATAATAATGTGAAATATTTAGTTGATAAAATTGAATCTGAAAATGATTATTCATCGGTTTTATTCGCACGTCAATTTTATTATCATGTAACGCAGAATTTCCTAGAATTAACTATTAAAGAACCTCGGAAATTTAATGTTTTAGAAGAGTTTATTATTCGCGCTGGTATGGAATTTAATCCCCCCCCTACAGCTAATGAATTAGCATCTATTTTAGGACTTGATTCTGTATTTGTGAAAAGTACCATTGCTAATCTTCAATCTTTACAAACTCTAGCAAATACACCGCAAATTACTGTCACTCCAGAAGGGAGTTTATTCTATCAACAAGGTTCTGTTCCTAAACCTCCATATTCTGTCCAAATTTATGCTATTACTGATAATTTACTAGGAACAATTACATTTCAATATGAACAATTAGATCATATAATAATTAACCAAAACCAATTAGATTTAATTAAGTTGATCAATATTCAACAAGAAACTCCAGCACTTTCTAGTTTACAACTTGCGGATATTCAGGAAATTATTCAATCTTCCGATTTAGCTCTTCATGTCCCCACAGCAGGTAAATTTATCACTGATTTTAAATTGCGAGGTAGTAAACAAACTATTGCCAGAAATATATCACTATTTGTGATTTTTGATCAAAATCAAAATAAATTAGATATTCAAATCAGAAGGGGAAAGGAGATTTTAGAACCTGCGACAAAAAAGATTCAAGAACTATATGATCAAGAAAAAATATCTCTAGAAGAATTATGTCAATATCTCAATTAATTGCCATTTATATATAAAATATAATCACTTATAACCAACAACAGCAAAATTCCCCTCAGCAGCATCAAACTGAGGGGAGTGTCAAAAATTGTACTACAGTCGCTATCGTCAGATGGTAGCTACTCGATAAAATCAAAATCTACCTTTAGTAGTAGCGATGTTGTCTTTCTGGTTCTGGTTGAACCATTGTAAAATTCGATACATCATGCAAATAGCGGCTGGCTTCCTCTTCTAAGCGATGAATCCAGTAGGGTTCAATGATATTACTATGTCTGAGTGCGGCTAGGTATCCATCCAAATACATCCGCATATCATCCATACGATAACCGCGATTCCATAATTCGACGAAGGCGTCGGTAAGTCTTTGGTAGTAGCGGATGGTTTGTGTGTCTTGGAGCATAACTGCTGTATTAGTCTCTTGGGAATGAGAATTGTAGATGATGATTCACGCTCAATGAAGTATCACTTCCTGCTTATGTATGAACTCATAAGTAATATTTGGACTTTAGATGAGACCCCTCAGCAGCTAAAAACTTAATTAAATCCTAGGCCAAAAAACTGGACATAAGGTGATTTTGTAGTGTATTTTTACGATTCTTTGTCAAAAGTTAGATTTAGCAATCTAGCATGGTGTTAACTTGGTGTTGATCATCACAGGTGCTAATTGATATTGATCCAATTTTTGTCCGGTTTTCTTGAGGAATACAAATTTAGCCATAGTCCAAACCTGTATATCAAGTTTTATAACTTCTTAGCCACCTCATGGATAGAAAACAAGTCTTGTTTGACTAAGAGTCATAATCAGGTGTAAATTTTATCCTACTCCCTTTGATAATGATTGTTATCTGAGTTTATCACATCTGCTATATAAAACCTAGACAAAGCTAGACTTTACTTTCTACTTCAACGGGAGCATGGGAGCGGTTATCCCTCGGTAGACTTACACGCTGTAGCCCAACGTGATTGTGTTTTAATTAGGGTTTGCTGAAAAAGACTACCACCATCATTGCTTGGTTTTCGCGTCAGCAATAGTCTCAATTCAATACTTGATATCAACCTATTATATATCAAGTAGTTGATTTTTTACTAAAAATATATTGATTTTTGTCATATAAGTATAGTTTTATCGCTGAAATTGTCAACTTAGGACTAGCTCTTTAGGAGTAGGACAAATGACTAAAATTAAAGTTTAATTATAAATAGAGGTTGGCAAGTAAACAATTTTATACCAATTACCAGAAATTACTAAACCACCCTAGACAAATAGCAATTTGAGTTTAGAGAATGTAAATGTAATAATAATTTAATAAAGTCACCAGCTTGATTGCAAATAAAGTGAAAAATAAATTTTTTGCAAGGTTTTCTTGAGGGAAATGTGAAGAATATCTTCATTCAGGTAACAAAAACTACAAAACCTTGACCACGAGATTGTTAATTTGAGATTCATCAACGCTAAGGGGTTTTGCCACTGTGGGTTCGGTTTGTATTGAAATTGTTGAGGGGAATCCCCATCTGAGATCGTTATTGGGTTGGCACTTGCAACAACTAGAATACCGAGTTCATCAAGCTGCCAGTATTTATCAAGCAAAAGAAGTATTTCAAAGCCATCAACCAACTCTAATTATTTTAGATGCGGATTTATCCGATGGCGATGGTATGGATTTGTGCCGCTGGTTACATCGTCAACAACAGCCTTTAATTTTGATGTTATCTGCTCGTACCAATGAAGCCGATATTGTTGCGGGTTTAAAAGCAGGAGCAGATGATTATTTAAGCAAACCCTTTGGAATGCAGGAATTTTTGGCTAGGGTGGAGGCCATTCTTCGTCGTCACCGCACACCTAATGCACCGGCTTATTTAGATTATGGCAGTTTGCAAATTGATTTAGTCCAGCGTCGGGTTCGTTTCCAAGGGGAATTTATTGACTTGACCCCCCAGGAATTTAGTTTATTGTATGTCTTAGCACAAGCTGGAGGAGTGCCTTTAAGTAGATCGGAATTATTGCGTCGTGCTTGGCCTGACGCTATTGATAACCCGCGCACCATTGATACTCATGTTTTATCGCTGCGGAAGAAGGTGGAACTTGATCCTCGTCAACCCAGTTTAATTCAAACTATTCGCAATGTTGGATACCGGTTTAATATGGAAATTCTGAATGCTAATATCGCTCAACAACAAGCGAAATTACCAAGAGAAAGATTTACTAATCAACTTCCCGTATTAACCGCTCAAAGTTCTTGATTTCAGGAAACTCTTAACAGATAAAATGACCACTGACTAATAACTAATTGTCCATTCTTCTAATTCTTGGTTTTCTGCTGCTGTCAGGGTGACTGCTAAGTTTTCCCAGTCTACTTCAGCCGCAGGTTGATTAACCACTAATTGACCTTGCTGAAGATGTAAAACATGGGTACAAAACTCCTGCACTAAATCCCTTTGCCGATTTACCATCAAAATCGCCGAAGAATGGGCTTGATTTGATTGAGTGAGGATATTGATTAAATTAGTAATTGCAGGGGTATCTAACGCCGACGTAGGCTCATCTAATAGTAAAATTTGCGGTTCGGTAACTAAAGCGCGAGCGATCGCAATTAACTGTTTTTGTCCTCCAGAAAGTTGTACTTCTGTCCGTCCTAACCATTGTTCAGGAATTTGCAGTTTTTCCCGCCAATAACTGACTTTTTCCTGAATAGTTGGTTTAGGTAAACCACGCAAAGTTAAAGGATAAGCTAAATTTTCTCCTACTGTCATCCCTAATAACTTAGATTCTTGTTGCACAAGCATTATCTGTTGACGTAGTTGAATTACAGGAATTTTGTGATATTCCTGATTTTTAAAATATATTTTCCCGCTAGTAGGTTCATTTAAGCGATTAATCAGACGTAATAGGGAAGTTTTACCAGCACCAGATACACCTACAATAGCAAAGCGATCGCCTGGTGATACTCTAAAAGAAATATTCTGTAAAATTGGATATTGATGTTGATTCTGTAAACGTCCACATAAACTCACGGATTCTAATACAAGCATAGTAATAAACTACATTTTTAATGTAAACTATTAAAATCTTATTGTAACTTAATACATTCTTAATGTAAGCCAATACATTCTTAATGTAAAAAGTTACAATTTATATTGTAACCTTTCTTGGGTAAATGGAGATGATTACAGAGTTAAATTATTGGCATTGCTAAATTAAAGCATCAAATCAGATATGCAATGCCAAATAATTTATCGAAATTTAATCACCCAAATACTTGTTACCCATGACCCATGACTAATGCAGCTTGAATAGTCCAAATATCTACTAATAGCAATAATAAAGTCAAACCTAACAAAATTAAATACATCCAAGGCTGTGATAAAGGACGAACATCTTGAGTATCAATACCAGTTTTTGCGGCGACAATATTGATAAACTTAGAAAATCCAGACATTCGCATAGGTAATAAATAAGCCTTACCATCTTGAGTAATAAAATAATATACTAAACCACCTTGTCCAGTCGTTCGTGGCTTTAACTCTTTCACTTCCGACCATGATAAACTCCAACCGCGACGAAAAAACTGAGAAAACCAACCTGAGTAAGTAACCTTAATCCCTTCCTCATCTAAAATCACCCTTTCAGTCAAAACAGCATACAACAAAATAAAACCGCAACCAATTCCTATCCATAATAACCAGGGAGGAATAGTTGCGGCTGTTAACTGAGCTAAAAACGGTAAAGGAACCGTCAACGCTAAATATAAACTTAACAAAGTGATCCGAATCAGAGGAGAAAGACGAAAAACAGAGGTCAAACCATTAGTTAAATTAGCCGTCATGGTGCTACAATCATTAACGATATATTTATCGTAACGATAAAACCACCAAAATTTGACAAAACCATCAACATAAAACTCTCTGCGTCTAGAACGTCTTGGCGTGAGAAAAAAAGCCCTAATGTAGCCTAAGATTGTTGTAAAATTCCCAAAACAGGAGTTAACTCAGTATTATTAACTTGGGGATTTAACAAACCACCAGCATAAACACGGGGATTAGTTTGGGAAATGATAGTATAAGATTGGCGAACATGACTATTCACAGCCACAGTTGTTGCATCATACATTTGCATGGCAATTTTAGGATAAAAACCAATGCCAATAATTAACACTAGAAAAGAAGCAGCAATGAAAATTTCTCGTGGCCTAGCATCAGTATAGACAGTTTCCGTTGGTAAAAGACAATCTGTACCAAAACAAGCAGTTCCTTCATCTTCTTGATTTTGAATCCCTGCATTGTTAATATCACAGATTTGGTCTGCACCAGAACCGTAAAATACTTGACGTAGCATGGAAAGGAGATAAATGGGTGTGAGGATAACCCCTACAGCAGCGAGAAAAACCGTAACAGTGCAAAAAGTGGTAGTGTAAACATCACTAGTAGTGATACCCACAAATACAGAAAGTTCACCAACAAAACCACTCATTCCTGGTAAAGCTAAAGAAGCCATAGCTCCCATTGTAAACAGAGCAAATACCTTTGGCATTGCTTGACCAATACCACCCATTTCTGCCATCATCATAGTATGAGAGCGATCGTAGGTGACACCTGCGAGAAAGAATAAAACAGAAGCAATTAAACCATGGGATATCATTTGTAACATTGCGCCGTTGATACCCAAATCGGTAAAAGATGCAATTCCTATGAGGACAAAACCCATGTGAGAGATTGAGGAATAGGCCAAACGACGTTTCATGTTCGTTTGAGCGAAGGAATTTAAAGCACCATAGATAATATTGACAACACCGAGAATAACGAGAATAGGAGCAAAGTAAACATGAGCGTCGGAAAGTAGGTCAAGATTGAGACGAATTAGTCCATATCCGCCCATTTTTAGGAGTACACCCGCTAAAATCATAGATACTGGGGAAGAAGCTTCACCGTGAGCATCAGGTAGCCAAGTATGTAGGGGAAAAATTGCCAATTTCACCCCAAAGGCAATTAATAAACCAGCGTATAGTAGTAGTTGGAAGGTGAGGGGATATTCTTTGTGTGCGAGTTGAGCGATATCAAATGTGACATTTCCACCGCCATATAAACCCAGTGCGAGCGCTGCTACCAAGATAAATATAGAGGCTGCTGCGGTGTAAATGAGAAATTTAGTAGCTGCGTAGCGTCGTCTTTGTCCACCCCAAATACAGACTAGTAGATATACGGGAATGAGTTCCACTTCCCACATGATGAAAAATAATAGCAAGTCTTGGGCGACAAATACTCCAACTTGTGCAGAATATAACACAAGCATGAGAAAGTAAAAGAGCTTGGGTCTGCGATCAACTTGCCAAGCGGAAAAAATGGCAAGGGTGGTAACAAAACCTGCTAAAAGCACCAAGGGAGCGGAAATACCATCAACAGAAACGGTCCAATTTAAGCCTAATTGAGGCATCCAAACATAATTTTCTACGAGTTGAAAACTAGCACTACTGGCATCATAATGCTGCCAAAAAGCTAAACACATCAAAACAAAGTCTGCTATACCTACACCTAGCGCGTACCAACGGACAACCTTACCGTCCTTATCAGGGAATAGGGGGATAAGAAAGGAAGCCAGGAGCGGAAATAGGATAATTGCGGTAAGCCAAGGAAATTGATCCGCTATCATGTCAATAGGAAAAAATACTTATTTGTGTAATCAGATTATTGTACTAAACTTTTTAACAATTTCTTTATAAGTTTTTACCCAAGGTGAGTATAAGAAAATATTTACTTAAATATATCTTATGATTATGATTGAAAAGTTTAAAAAATTGGTTTGTCTAGATAATCGTTTAAAATTATACCATTTGTGTGTGATGCCGGCGCGATCGCATTTTTTTCGTAATTATTGTAGCCAGAGTAATTAGGACATGATCAATTGTGGAAATAGAAATAACATGAAAGATAAACCTAAATCCGCGACTTATTTAAGAAGTCGCGGACCTTCTTGAATTGTTAGTGTATCAAAGTGCTGCTGCTTCTAAAATTGCAGATTTTGGTTGACGAACATTTTGAATTTCCAAAGTTATCGGACTACTCGGTCCTGTAACTAAACCCCGTCTTTTAGGTTTGATTTCATGGGTATCAACTAATTTTATTGACCATGTTTTTAGCACTTTTGCTAAGATCAATTTCATTTCCATTTGGGCAAATGCTAAACCGATACAACGTCTTGCACCACCACCAAAAGGTAGAAATTCATAAGGTGAAAATTGTTTCTCTAAAAAGCGTTCTGGGCGAAATTTCTCATGTTCAGGATAAGTATCTTCACGGTGATGAGCTAAATAAATTGAACCCATGACAATTGTACCTGGTTCGAGTTGATAACCACAGAGAGAAATAGGGGTTTTAACCCTTCTGGGAAAAGTTAACATTCCCACAGGACAAATCCTTAATGTTTCATTACAAACAGCAGTTAAATATGGCAATTTAAAGACAGTATTAGAATCATAATTTTCTCCTAAACTATCCAATTCTGCTAATAACTTTTCTTTAACTTCTGGGAATTTATGAATCCAGTAAAAAGCCCAAGAAATAGCTGTAGCTGTAGTTTCATGACCTGCGACTAATAAAGTCATCAATTCATCTCTTAATTCTGCATCAGTCATAGGTTGACCGTTTTCATCTTCAGCAGACATAAGTAAATTAAGGATATCTGTGCGCTTAGGATCGAAATTTTCTCTTCTTTCTCGAATTTCCTGATAAATAAGTTGGTCAGCTTGTTCCTGTTTCTTCATTTGTCGTTTCCAAATTTCTGAAATCCCAAAGGTTTCTTTTAATTTGGGAAAATAGAGAAAAATCACCCTCCAAGGAGTGCCACCCTGTTCTAAAATTGCACAAAGTAAATGTTTAAGTTTTTCTGCTCGTTCTCCTTCATAAAGGCCAAAAACAGCTTCCATCATTACCTGAAGAGTGATATCTTGGGTAATGTTCCTAATATTAAAAGATTGATTTTTTGGTTGTTGATTAAAAACTTTTATGGTAATATTCTCAATTAATTCTGCATAAGTTCGCATTCTTTCCCCGTGAAAAGGAGGCATAATTAATTGACGTTGACGTTGATGTGCTTTACCACTAAGACTAATGACAGAATTTTTGCCCAGTAAATATTGAAAAATACTATTTAGATCTCCTGGTGCTTCCAACTCTTTTTGATCATTACTTAACACCTGCTGCATAGCTTCAGGAGAATGAACAAATAACATTGGTGGTAAATTACCCTGTAATTTTAGAGCAAAAACATCTCCATATTTTTTAGCACATTCCACCATATAAGGCATAGGTCTGAATATCCAGTTTAAGACTTGAATAATAGATAATCCCTTGGGTTGTGGTAGCATTTGCATCATATTCTCCTGTCGTTATCAAAAAAAACAATTCAATTCTATACATAATAACTCAACTTCCAGTATAAATCATCTTGGAGTCATTATAATTTTTCAGCCAGAAAATCTAAAAACCAACCGAATTATTCTTAATTTCCATCTCCAGATACTTGTCAACAACGATCTTTCAATACCATAGAAACAAGAGATTAATTCCCTTTTGCTTCCCTCTTTCTTCCTCCTTTGTGCCTATCCCTACGGAATACTCCCCCAAGGTAAATGTAGTTAATTTCATCAATATCTACAACTAAACACAAAATAACGGAAAAATCAATCATTACTTAGTTATAGTAACTTTCAGAAAAAGCAATTAATTATTAGAACCTTAAAGATGTAAAATATTTATTAAATTAAACCAGAATCTCTAGTTTTTTCGATTTTATTAAGGTACTCAGCATGACAGCAATTACGCAAAATACAGCTTCCGCAGTTCCGAATTTTTGTCAAGGGATACAATATTTTGGGGAAGTATTGCCAGATTTTCAAACTTATGGTAAAGTACCAGCGATCGCATCTGGTCAAAAAGCAGTAGCAAATCCTACGGATACCAATGCAGTATATCAAACTTTACTGGCTGCTGATGCCCTGCGCTACCTGACGCTACAAATCACTGGTAGTAAAGCTTCTGGACACCCCGGTGGTTTTGCCAGTCAAGCGGAAGCTTATGCAGCTTTGGTCATGCTTGGACATAAGAACATTATTACCGAAGTGGGACACCATGCTCCTGGTTTTTATAGTGCCATGTTTTTAGACCGATCTTTAGAAGATATGGGCATTTCTACAGTACAACAATTGCGCGATCGCTTTCGGGAAAAACACGGATTATTAGGACACCTTTCCGGCTATATTCCCGGTATTCTCGCACCTGCTGGACCTTTGGGACAAGGGCAACATTTCGCCATGGCCGCCGCATTGTTACACCGTGACAAACTCTTCCCCTTTACAGTGGGAGACGGAGGACTAGGTGAACCCTACATCATGAGTTCCATGGCACATTTTAACACAGCTTACCCCACTGTCACCAACTTTTTACCAGTTTTAGTGTGGAATGGTTACAGCCAAGAACATCATAGCATGGTATCTTTAAAAACTAACGATGAAATGATCGCCTATTGGAAAGGTAACGGTTTTACCGAAGTCGTGTTAGTCAATGCTAAAGACTTTGATGATCAAAACCAACCCGGTGATTATGTGGATAGTACCGCTTTCTCCTTTCCAAAACGGTTAGAATTTACCAAAGCCGTATTAGTCGGCATGGATAAAGCTGCCCGTTCCGCTTTAAGTGGCACATTAACAGTATTTATTATCAAACAACTCAAAGGGGCAGGGGTTCATGCTTTAGGTGCAAAATCCCATAATTTATATCCTAAAGATACCTTAGATGCGCCCCATATTGTCACCGCCTTACAAAAACGGGCTTTATGTGCCGAGGCATGGCAAACAGTCCGTACAAATGCGGAACGGGCAGGGGGTGGACCAGCAGCGAAAACCGCAGTGACAGAATTTGAATTACCCCTAGCAGAAATTGGCGAATTACCATTAGAAGAATATGCAGTTGGCGGAGAACCAAAAGTTTCTACAACAGCAATGGGAAGGTTAGTAGGAATAGTAGGAAATAAAGATAAAAATTTCCTGGTAACAAACGCCGATGGTAACGAAGCATCAGGAATTGCTAACATTAACCAAGCATTAAAAATCAACCATCCTACCACCGATGATTTATATAATCAAGCTCCAGGAGGTCAAGTTTACGAACCTTTGAGCGAAGATGCTTGTGCAGGATTAGCGGCTGGTTTATCCTTAATGGGTGCGAGAACCTTGTGGTGTTCTTACGAATCTTTTGCCATCAATGGTTTACCAATTTGGCAAACAGTCACCCAAGCAATGGCAGAATTAAGACGCAAAACACCGTCAACAATTACATTATTTACTGCGGGGGCTTTAGAACAAGGACGCAACGGTTGGACACACCAAAGACCAGAAATTGAGGCTTATTTTGCATCATTGATGAGAACAGGAAATGTATTTCCCTTATTTCCTCCTGATGCTAACAGTATTCAAGGTTGTTATGACTGGGCTTTGCAAACAAAAAATAAGGGAATTGTCATCACTGCCAGTAAGTCTCCTTTACCCATTAGAACGACTTTAAAACAAACGGCAGAAGGGTTAGAAAAGGGCGCGATTTTATTACATGAAATTGCGGGAGGGAAGACAGTTGTATTTGCTGTCATTGGCGATATGACGTTAATTCCTGTGTTTGAAGCAGCCGCATTTTTAGAAACTGAAGGTATAGGAGTGAAGATTATTTCTATTATTAATCCTCGCCGTTTATATCGTCCTCATGATACAGCTTGGGATACTTGTTCTGAACCTGATAACGGTTTTTTAAGTGATGCCGATTTTGAGCAATTGTTTGGTGGAGATGCCTTAATTGGTGTTACAGGTGGTGCTGCGGCGATGTTAGAACCAATCATGTTACGCAGTAATTCTAAGCGTGATTCTTTCGCCTGGAAGCGTGGGGAAACTACGGCTAGTGCGGGTGAGTTGATGGCTTTTAATGGGTTGACTGCGGAGGCT